>JADIMO010000001.1 GCA_017694755.1 Candidatus Cryptobacteroides merdavium | reverse complement strand
CGGCACCATCTATGTAGGCGGCGTAACGGGAAGCAACAATTTAGGCACCCTGACCGCCTGCTACCATGCCAAAAGGAATATCAACGGTCCGAACGGAACCACAGGCGGCGTGGTGGGACGGAACTTCAAGGACTCCATGATTGGTGGCGGTATCATCACCGCCTGCTACTGGGGAGACAACGGCCAGACACAAGGCATCGGTGAAGACCAGGTAGGCACCGGCGGAACCACGAAGGTGGTGGACGGCAACTGGACGGAAGCGATGAAAGTCATGAACGAGAAGCTGTCCGACACGGGCTGGCTGTATGTACCAGGCCCAGACGGTCTGCCCGTATTGGAAAAAAATCAGTAAGAAGGAACTCCCATTCCGGGCGGGAGCATTTGTGCCCGGTAAATCATACTTATTTTCAGTATTGTGTATATTTGGTTCAAGGAACATCACAAATTGGAAGAGATGAAAGAGGCAAGTCACAAAATCTCTTGTCTTCGTCAAAATATACATTTGCCTGTTGTTGGCTGAAAAAGAAAAACTGTTGTACCGAAGGCTGGGGCGGACTCAGGTTTTAGAGGGCTGTAAATATCGGCACTGAATGGGGCATCTGTACAGGTCAGAATAATTTTCGGATATTTTTGACGCATTGCTCTTGACTTCCACGGCAACGGTTGAGCCTTTCTTGCGAAGCACAAAATCCACCTCATCGTTGCGTTCCCTCCAATAGAATACTTCAATCCTGTGTACAAATGCCTGGCTTATGATATAAGCTCCTATGCCCGACTCGAAAATATGTCCCCATGCCTTGCGGTCAAGTATTGCCTCAGCAAATGTATAAGGGCTGTATATTGTCTTCAGCGCATTGTTGTAGACCTGAAATTTTGGAATGCTTGATTTTCTCCGGATAACTCCAGTGCGTCATGCGTATTTCCTCAAAACGCCCTCCCAATGACTCAGAAAGCCCCTTTTCCAGCAGAACACGGCTACTGCCGAGCAGGAGCACTTTTTAAGCCTATTTGTAATTATGTTATATTCAGCTCTTTGATACATATTTTTACTTTTTACGCAGCATGCTGCGTATTTTTACTCAATGCAAATATAATCGTATTTTTGTGTGTCAGAGCACTTCTGGACTACCTCTGCGGCGAAAGCATTTTCCTGATAAGGTAGGATGCGTTCATGTTTTGGGCTATGCCGTCTTTCATTTTGTACGAATATCTGATTTCGTCAGAAAGTTCTATTTCAAAGCAGTGGTTGGAAAAATGTCCGCTGTCCGTTTCTCCGAGCCTGGCAAGCTCCAGGTCGTGGGTGGCCACCAGACCCGACACATTGTGTTTCATCAGTTCCTTCAGCACGAGCATTGAGCCGTTCAGCTTGTCGGCGGAATTGGTGCCTTTCAGGATTTCATCGAGGATGATAAGGGTGTACCCGTGTGTCCTGATGTGTTCCAGCATCTGCTGCAGCCTCAGAAGCTCGGCCTTGAAATAAGAAACATCCTTGGACAGGTTGTCCGTCGTGCGCATGCTTGAAAACAATGTCACGGGGACGAATGAGAATGCGGCCGCCCTCACTGGAGTCCCGTTGATGGCAAGGATGTATGACACCCCGATTGTCCTCAGGAAGGTGCTTTTCCCCGCCATGTTGGCCCCGGTGATGATGGCTATGCTGTTCCTTTTCAGTGTCAGACTGTTAGGGACGGCATTTTCATGGGAGAGGAACGGATGGGAGATGTCCGTTGCTTCCATTATGTTGCATGAGTCCATGTCAAGCACCTTGGCGTATGTGTTGCCGGGGTTGTTGAAAGCGTATGTGCCGAGGCTTGCCAGTGCATCCAATTCCGCCAGGCATCCTGTCCATTCGCCGATGTGCGATATATATTTCCTGCACCATACGAAAAACCTTCTTGACAGCAGGACATCGGACATCACCAGTCCGTTCAGCAGGAAGAATACAATGATGTTTCCCCTCATTTCTGAGCAGCTCAGCAGCCTTGACAGTTCCCTGAATGCCGTGATGCTGCCGCTTTCTTCGTTGAAAAGCCGTTCCTTCAGCTTTTTGAGAATGTCAGAGGAGAATCCTGCCGTTTCCGTTTCTTTCAGCAGCCCGAGGTATCCGCTGCATTCCTTGTGCATGCTGTCAATGCGCCAGGCGGTCTTGTCGGCCTTGCTTCCGGACATGATGGATATTGCCAGCTGTATCATGAACATAACTGCAAAGAATATCCACGGCAGCAGTCCTGTGATGCCGCACACAAGGAAGACCATTGTGGCCGAGATGATGATATATGGGAGCGGGCCTCCCTTCAGCATTTCGCGTTCCGTGCCGTATGCTTCCGCCAGCCTGTCCAGCCCGTTGTCGAGCTTCGGCCTTGACAGGAAACGGAGCCTCCATTCCGGGACAGAGGCAAGCTCGGACACCGCTTCCCGGGCCGATTCTATCGCTTCCTTGTCCAGATCCGGGCTCGTGAGCCTTTCAGCCAGCCTGTCCCGCCCTTTTTTCGTGACGGTCCTGTCTATCCGGTTGAACAGGGAGTCCGGTCCGAAGATGTCCATGTCAAATGAATATCTGTGGCCCATGTCCGCATATTCCGCCCCGTCGTTGAATGCCGAGAAATCCCCTGAAAGATATGCAAGTTCGTTTTCGCAAGTCCTGACCATTGCCCTTAGCCTGTCAAGCCTTTTCCTGTATCCCTCGTCTTTTTTCAAAGCGGCAAGATACGCCGCCGCAGAGAGTCCTGCCGCCGCAATGCTCCATGCCTCCCAGCCGTTCTTCACTGAAATCCAGATGAATGCCGCCGTCACGCAGAACAACGCCAGTTTGCAGAACACCAATATGTTGCTTTTCTTTCCCGTTCTCCCTTCTTCTTCTTTCAGCTCCGCCATCCTGCCTTCATAGAATCCCTTCGGCTCCTCCGGCCTGCCTTTATCGAATTCTTTCTGTTCCTCCGGCTCTTTCCCTGATATTATATTTTCTCTCCTTCTGATTATTGATTCTTCCTTTATCTTGCGGTCATTGAACAGCTGTATTGCCTGTTTCTTTGTCATTGTTCCGTATGGTTTTCTATTAAATGGCAAATATATGCCAATTATGGCAGAAACAAAAGAGGGCAGGCCGGCATCCCGGTCTGCCCTCCCATGTCAGAGCTTGTTCAGACATGTTGCCATGCATCATTGCATGGCTTTTTGTCAGTATTTTCTGAAGTTGCAGGCTGTCATTTCACTTCAATGACTTTCCTGGCCTGTTCCTTTTCATTCTTCTTGATTTTCGGAATGTTGACTTTCAGGACGCCGTGCTCGACCTGTGCGCTGATCTGCTCCTTGTCGGCATCTTCCGGCAGCACCATCGTCTGCTGGAACTGTGAGTAGGAGAACTCGCGGCGCAGATAATGCCCATGCCTTTTCTCGCTCTTCTCGTCAGTCTTCTTTTCCATTTCGATCACAAGATTGCCGTCCTCGTTGATATGCACCTTGAAATCCTCCTTCGTCATTCCAGGGGCAGCAACCTCAAGGTCATATGCGTTCTCATCTTCCAGTACATTGATGGCCGGGGCCGTTGCGTTCATCCTGTCCATCCAGTCAGTATCAAAGAAATCATTGAAAATATCAGGCAACCAAGTCTGGTTTCTTCTTCTTGCAGGTACCATAATCTTATCCTCCATTTTTTAGTTCATTTACATTTTCCTGTCCTCCGTCCGTCCCTTCAGCCCCCCGGTCATCTTCCCGGAGCCCTCTGTTCCCGTCCGTCGGACGACAGGATAATATCAATCGCCATGCCGTCCGGGAAAAAGCCTTCCAAATGGTCAAAAGGAGGAAAATTTGTCATGATTCAGTGCCAGATTGTCCATTTTGATGTCAAAATGTCCACTTGTTCCTTTGGTCTGAATTTTATTTGAAAAATTTTCTACATTTGCAACCGGATTGGAATATTTCAGATATGAGCGGACATACTTTCAAGGAGTGGATGATTGCCGTAAGGCCATGGTCATTCCCTGCATCGGCGATGCCGGTGATTGTATCATTGGCATATCTTTTTGCATGCCATGAAGATGTGAACTGGATAAACGGCATCTGGGCCTTGCTGAACATTGTGGTTTTCCATGCTGCGGGCAATACCTGGAGCGACTGGTTCGACTACAGGCATCATGTGGATGCGGAGGACACCTATGGAGTCAGGACATTGACATCAGGAATGTTTTTGCCGAAGGAGATTTTCAGGCTTTCCGTCTTGCTCCTTTCTTTGGCTGTCCTTGCCGGCATCGGATTGTGGCTGCGTTCCGGCATGCCTCTTCTGTACATAGGAATAGGCGGCCTGGCCTGTGCGGTCTTCTATCCATATCTTAAATATCATGCTCTAGGTGATGCAGTAATTTTCCTGGCTTACGCCCTGTTGCCAACAGTCGGCACCGTCTATGCCGGCACCCTGCAGATAGACTGGCATGTGCTTTACCTTGCAGTTCCCGTGGGACTGATTACCGTTGCTATCCTCCATTGCAACAATACCCGTGACATTGCCACCGACAATCGGGCAGATATCCGCACCCTAGCCATGAACATAGGCGGAAAGGCTTCCGTATGGCTCTATTGCTTTGAAGTGATTTTTCCTTTCTTTTGGCTGACCGGCTGCATCATCGCAGGCATCCTTCCTGTATGGTGTCTTCTTGCGTGGGTGGCAGGCATTCCTGCCTTGCAGAATGTCCGCATGTCCATCGGGTATTTCAAGTCCGGTCCTGCCGCGATAGCGGGTCTCGATGAAGCCACGGCAAAGCTACAGCTGGTTTTCAGCCTACTGCTTGCCGTGTCACTTGTGTTGTCGGGATTATTGTCATAACCGTATGGTTTTGGTTGAACAGGACTTGTTTTGACTATGAAGAGATTGATATTTACCCTTCTTCTTGCCGCCATCCTCTGGACGGTGATGTTTTCTCCGCTGACGGCGCCGCATGTGAATTTCTGGTGGATGATGACCGTTTCCGCCATTGTGCTCGGCGGCCTCTCCACATGGTTCAATCCAGGCTGGAGGCATCTTGTGAAGTGGTCCGTCCCTAATGTCCTTTTCGGCATTCTCATCGCCGCTGTCCTCTGGGGCATATTCTGGACCGGAGACAAGGTGTCTTCATGGCTTTTCGACTTCGCCCGCCCTCAGGTCAATGCCAT
>JADIMO010000140.1 GCA_017694755.1 Candidatus Cryptobacteroides merdavium | reverse complement strand
GGCATGTGCCACAGTTCCCAGCCTGCGCCCTTTTCCATAAGCACCGGATGACATACATGCTCCTTCCTGATCTTCTCCCCCTTGCGGTCAAAGCAGAGGTTCTGCATGGCACGGCTGATGTTGAGCGGCCTCGGTTTGCCGTCGAGATCCAGGGCGAGCCAGTCGTACATCTTGAAGGTGAAGATATATGGAGTGGTGCTGATCTCAAGCACAAGATTGTTCCTGCCCGAACTGTGAAGGGTGCCCGGAGGAATCAGGAACAGATCATGCTTGTGTGCCTTTTCAGCATTGATGTATCTTTTGACATCCAGAGGGGTTCCATTGTGGAAACTGTCATTCAACGCTTTCTCAAATTCAGACGGGACTATGTCCTCCTGAAAGCCAAGATATACCACGGAATCAGGGCAGGTATCAAGGATATAATATGTCTCCTCCTGGGTAAGCACCTCTCCGAAATTTTTCTGTATGAACTCCTTATGCGGATGGCACTGGATAGACAGGTTTCTGCCGTCAAAATTGTCGAGATAATCCATCCTTATAGGAAACTCGTCGCCATATTCCCGGTAGCACTCAGACCCTACCACATTCCTGCCCGCCTCATACATCACGGAATCGAAAGAGATCTCAAGCATCTTCTTCCCGCTGCCGAATATGAGCCCGTTCTCCGGCACGATCAGTTCAAATGACCATGCATAGTTCGGTACATCCTGAGCCAGGGACCTTATGTGATTCTTTATCCATTGGCCGCCCCAGGCACCGGGCTCGAACCACGGCCGGACCCGGAACCCGTTTTCAGACATTTCACGAAGCCCTCTCCTGATGTCATCTCCGGACGCCCACGTGATGTCAGTCTCACGCTGGCCGTCGACAAATATGTCTATGTCCGGCATAAGAGCCTTCTTATGCCGGTTGAGTACAATCCAATCCACAAAGTAGAAACGTTTGTACATCTTTTTCGGAGCGGCAGGCTCCGACGCCCCGAAATTGGTTATGCTCGCAGCCCTCGCCCGGAACTGTATCTCGTTTTTCGGAATGTCGATATAGACCAGAAGTCCGTCCCAACCTGCCAGTGCCGCCCCGGGACCGTATATGATGTTCAATTGTGCATTTTCATCCGGTCTTATTGCCGCCAGCCTTCCGGCATCGAAATAATCACAGACTTGGAAAGGCGCCCTGAAACCGAAAATGGGGTCGTCACCGCCAAGGTAAGGCTCTATCATGGCATCTATATCGCTCACGGCCTTCATTGCGGCACCGACATTCCACCATACAGGCTGTACTCCGATTGATGAAAACGCCTTGCCCAGTTCCCCGATAAAAATGTCGAACCTCACGCCGGCATAACCGTCTATGATCACATTGCCGTTTCCGGCCATCCTCCTTGCCAATGACACATAATCTGAAAAAATCCGGCCTTCCCCAAGATCAAAGACTGGATAGATGTCATAAGTATCCCCGGCTTCTTCCTTTTCCACCGGCAGGATGTATTGTGTAGTTTTTCTCAATACAGACATATATGTTATTTTTCCGTAGACACTTCAGGATTAAAGTGCATCTAAATATGTTCATACAAATATAGATATTATTTTTTTACAAAAGAAAAAAATGGAATCAGATATGCAAAAAAAATATTTATGACAATATGACTGCAGATGGTCAAGCCGAACATTTTCACCAGATTCCGGACGGCTGTCATATTTATTTGTCCATACAATTTTATAAAAGATCTTAAAACCTCCATGAAGACAAATAAATATAAATACGGCAGTTTCTGACAAAAATAATGACAACCGAACGAAATAAATGTTATTTTTGCAGCACATAACGGAAAGATGCCGGAGTGGTCGATCGGGCCGCACTCGAAATGCGGTGAACGCGCAAGTGTTCCCAGAGTTCGAATCTCTGTCTTTCCGCACAACATGAAGGGGGGATGACTAAAAGCGAAAGTCACCCTCCCTCTTGTTTTCCAGTGAGGTTCAATCCCGACTGCTCTTTCGAATATTCTATTTTCAGGGAGAGATCAAACCTTTTGTGGCACCTTCTTTTATTTTCGGCACGATGACGGCCATATCACAAGACGGACAATAATCCCGGATGCCATCGCCGTCCGCTTCATTTCAGGCGTGATGCAAGGACCTCCGGCAGAACAGGCATTGCTCCTTTCTGCGTACAGACATAGGCTGAAACCTCAACGGCAAGACGATGCGCTTCCCGGACAGGAAGTCCTTTCAGCACACCGGACACGAATGCGGCGGTAAAAGAATCTCCTGCCCCCACTGTATCAGCCACCTCCACTTGAGGAGTTCCGACAAATGAGGCATCACCGGGGACAAATACATGGCTGCCGTTCACTCCGCAAGTGAGTATCAACACCTTCAGAGCATATTCTTCAAGCAGGAGACGGCATCTTTCTTCCATACCGGTTTCGGGCAGGTCAAGGAGGCGGCTGACAATCTCCAGTTCCTCATCATTGATTTTGAGAATATTGCATTTCCGGAAAGAATTGTACAATATATCCTTGGAATAGAAACCCTGCCTGAGATTGATGTCAAAAACCTTCAGTACACTCCCGTCATCCGGCAGGGCATCAAGAAAACGGTTGACAGTATCCCTTGAAACCTTGCTGCGCTGGGCAAGGGAACCGAAGCAGACAGCAAGAGTCTCAGTGGCAAGCTTTTCGAGAGCAGAGGTATAAGGAATGTTGTCCCAGGCGACCCCTTGCCTTATGTCATAGCGGGGGATCCCGTTCCCGTCAAGTTCCACATGGACAGTTCCTGTCGGATAAGGGACAGTCTCAATAAGAGATTTCAGTCCTTTTGCTCTGAAACTGTCAATAATCTCCCGGCCGAGGGCATCATCCCCGACGGCACTTACCACGCGGCTTTCAAATCCGAACTGCGACACATGATATGCGAAATTGGCCGGCGCTCCGCCAATCTTCTTCCCCTCAGGAAGCATGTCCCAGAGGGCCTCGCCCATTCCTGCTATGATATTTCTCATTTTTTAACGTAAATTCCTGTCATGACGGCAAACATATAAAAAATTTGCCTATCTGCAAAGGGCATTGAAGATTATCACGACGGAACACGACAAGGAGAGAAATGTTGCTGTCTTTTTGTAGATTTGCACCGTCAAAAATTACAGGGAGACATGACCGGGAACAGAGAGACAGCCAGTGCCAAAGGACAGACGGGAAATTCCGCATCAGGGAAAGATGACGGAATCTTCCGCCGTTCCTTGGCTTTGGCGGAAGAGATTGCTGCATTCCTTGAAAGACACGGCATACTGTGCAAAATCACATTTCCTGAAGGATTTCCGCTCATTGTTTCCGGGAAATGGAAAGCCGTCATGCCCTTGGGAATCTGCGCAGGATGCCAGGAAAGGGCATCAGAAATCAGGGAAATGGCTGAAAATGCAATTTCTGAACAATTCAGGAAAGACAAAGAAACCTCATCCGGGAGCACCAGGCCCATAATCCTGGCGGAGGACAGATGGAGAGGCGTAAAAGGCGAATGCATCAGACAACGGCTGCTGGCTCATTTCGGAATATTCAGGCATGTCTTCGCCAGGAACTGTGAAGCACGCAGAATCCACAGGGATATGGCAAGGGAATTCCTGGACGTATACCACAGCTATGGACACACGGTGTGCAGGTACAGTTACGGTCTCTTCCTCAAAAAGGCGGTTGAAAGCGACCGTATTCCGACAGGAAATGAGGTTCAGGCAAAGTCTGCACCAGGGCAGAGCCGGCTCCTGACCGGGAACGGAATCCCTGCCGGCACCCTTGTGGCTGTCGCCACATTTTCAAACGGAAGGCTTATGCCCCGGAACGGGAAAGTCTACAGGTCATACCAATGGATAAGATATGCATCCCTGCCTGATGTCAGGGTCAGCGGAGGAATGGGCAAGATGCTCAAACATTTCATTTCAGATATGGGCATGGGCAGAGAAGGACGGCATGACGGAAAGGAGCCGGAAAATTTCGGAGGCTGCGACATAATGAGCTATGCCGACCTTGAATGGTCCGGAGGTGATGTCTACAGGCAGTTGGGATTCATCGCCGAAGACAGGAAAAGCCCTGTCATGTACAGCATCAGCCCGTCCGGCGGCTGGGAAAGGACTCCTGTATCAAGAATGAAGCTCCAGGAAAATACCGAGAGCATTGCCGTAACGGAAACTCCGGTACACCCCCAGTCCGGGAATCTGTATTTCGAGAACTTCGGCAGCACCAGATACAGACTCGTCATTCCGGAGCAGAAACGCCCATGAGATCAAGAAGGAAATATCTCGTGCGGTATTTGCGGACATATAACTTTCCTTGATGCGGATGCAGGAAAACGGAAGTTTTTGCGTATGTTTGTCACGGTTTTCAAAAGGCCGTACGATGAAGAAACTTTTTTACATAGACTCGACAATGAGGGAGGAATCCCGGACGAGAAGGATTGCGGAGCCGCTCATCAGCGAACTCGGCAAAAGGTATGAAATTGAACATGTCATCCTTGACGGGGCGGATTTCCCGGCAGTCGGAAGCAGGATCCTGACAGACAGGAACAACGGGATTGTGCCTGAAAGATATGCTGACATGGCGAGGAGGCTTGCGGCCGCCGACAGGATAGTCATCGCCGCGCCGTTCTGGGACATGAGCTTTCCTGCGGCGCTGAAAGTGTTCTTTGAGAACATGTCGCTGTTCAACATAACCTTCGGAAGCAACGACAGGGAGTGCTACGGGCTGTGCAGATGTGAAAAGGTGCTGTACATCACCACAAGGGGGATGAACATCCACACAGGGGACGCACTGGAACAGGCCACGCCATACATATGGGCGATCGGGCATCTCTGGGGACTGGGTGAACTGTCTGTGGTGGCTGCCGAAAACATGGACTATGTATGCGGGGAAGAAATAGAAAGGAAGATAGAAGAGGCTGTCAGGAAAGGCCTGGAAATCTGCAAGGATTTCTGAAATCAGTAACAGATCCCTCGACTGCGCTCGGGATGACTCCTTGGGGGGGTAATTATACGGATAAGTATATTAAAAATCATATAACAACAGACAAATATGGAAGCAATCGTCAAGACCGATTTTCATTTTCCGGGACAGACAGGGAAATACACCGGAAAAGTGCGTGATGTCTATGACATCAACTGGGAATACCTTGTGATGGTGGTGACGGACAGGATCTCCGCATTCGATGTGATTCTGCCAGAGGGAATACCATGCAAGGGACAAATCCTCAACCAGATAGCAGCAAAGTTCCTTGACGCGACGGCCGACCTCGTTCCCAACTGGAAGATTGCCACCCCCGACCCTATGGTGACTGTCGGGCACAGGTGCGAACCGTTCAAGGTGGAGATGGTGATAAGGGGCTATCTTTCAGGCCATGCATGGAGAGAATACAAGGCCGGAAAGCGGACCATCTGCGGTGTGGAAATGCCGGACGGCATGGTGGAGAACCAGAAGTTCCCGGAACCTATAATCACTCCGACCTCAAAGGCTGCCGAAGGACATGACGAGGACATATCAAAGGAAGAGATCATAGCTTCAGGACTTGTAGGAAGGGAGGATTATGAGAAAATCGAAAAATACACAAGGGCCATCTACAAGAGAGGCACTGAAATGGCCGCACAAAGGGGGCTTATCCTCGTGGACACCAAATATGAATTCGGGAAAAAGGACGGACAGATATATCTGATGGATGAAATCCACACCCCGGACTCTTCACGTTACTTCTATGCGGAAGGATATGAAGAAAGGCTCGCAAAAGGAGAAAAGCAGAGGCAGCTTTCAAAGGAGTTTGTACGCGAATGGCTGATGGCCAACGGGTTCCAGGGACAGGCCGGACAGAAGGTGCCGGAAATGACTCCGGAAATCGTGAACGGCATCACTGAAAGATACATCGAACTCTACGAAAACATAACAGGAGAAAGATTCGTGAAGCCGGCAGAGTCATCCGACATCCTCAAAAGGATCGAAGACAATGTAAACGCATTTCTTAAGTCGGCACTGTAACAGGCTAAGGAACAGTCTCCGGAAAACTGCAGGCCCGTCCGTCACGGGGCTCAAATCCGGCAAGGTGACAGCAAGGAGGAATTCCTGAACAGGAGTCCTTCTTGCATTTTAAAGGAGGCTTGCCATCCGGGAAGCAAGAAGCCGCTCTATCACAGGAGCGGCTTCTTCGTATCCATAGCCGCGCCCGAGGGCGAAGCGGAGCATCTTCATCTTCAGCTCATGGCGGCGTCCCCTGTCTCCGGTATCCTGTCCCTGCCCGCCATACATCCCGATATGCGTCTTTTTTCCTGAACCGGACGATGATATCCCGGCCTCGTACTGCCTCACAAGGCTCCGGAATTTCACTTCCAATACT
>JADIMO010000139.1 GCA_017694755.1 Candidatus Cryptobacteroides merdavium | reverse complement strand
TGACCCTTTATTCGCCGAATCCCATCCTCCTTCAAGCGTATATTGGTCTGACCATGAATCAAGATTCATATTCGGCACCGTCTGCACCTGCTCTGTCGTGAAGGTCATCTCCTTTGTTTCCTTGTCCTCCGCAGACACTGCCCTGAACACATATTCCGTTTCAGCCGCCAGCCCCAAAAGCCTTGCCGTGTATGTACGGGATTCGGCATTAACCGTAATTTCCCCAGCAAAATCAGTCCAGTCCGCATCAGCAGTCTTCTTGTACTGGAACGAAAGCCCTTCAGGCTGCGTCTGGGCAAACCATCTGCCCTGCACATCGGCAAACATGGCCCATGCATTCACCGCCGCGGCCTCCGCATCCACATCTGTGATGACATCGAAATTATATGTCTTCTCCGTGTAGGTATTGCCGCGGTCCACGGCCAACACCGTCACCTGGTATGTGGCTATAGGCAATGAAGAGAGATACGAGGTGACATCGACTTCAGTTGATGTCGTTTCCGAAGCCACTGATGAAGCCGAGATTCCTATCGCCGAAAGGGCCGATATCGTTTCCTCTGAAGCCCCTGCCAGTTCAACTTTCACCGGAGCAAATGTTGACGGGTCAGGATAAGTCAGCTGCAGGCTTGAAAATCCGTCAGGTGAATTGACTGTCAGTTTTCTTGAAACCGACTCGCCTATTTCCACAGAAATGACATCCGAATATTCAAAATCCTCCGTGATTTCCGGCACTGTCGTATCATCAGGGTCAAGCACCAGGTCATATTCCTTTTCATTCATGCTGTCATCAAGAATGACAGTGATGGCCCCTGCACCGATATTGTCCGGCTCATGGGCAAGGCTCCAAGAAAAACGGTAATGCTGGGCGGCCTTGACACCATCGATGGTCCCCGTAAGGTCCTGATATTTCTGTCCGTCATTGTTGACCAATGAAAGTGTCCATGTAAGAGTCCCCGTAACGGTAAAATACCCGTCCCTGGAAACAAGCCTGCCGTCTTCGGCGGTGCAGTCCACAGTGCTGAAAACTAGCTGTCCCTGCCCATTGGTTACGGTAAAGTCATAGCTTTGGAAATTGTCCTCTATCTCGTCCGAATACTCCACGGTCACCTTGGTATTGGCCACCGTAGCCGTGATGTCGATATTGGTCACTTCATCGGCAGCGACCGAAAATTCAGTGCTTCCGCTATAAAAAGGTGCATCGAACGCCGCAGGCCCCGAACTTGCCGATGAAGCCACGGCCGTATATGAGCCGACTCGGATTTCCATCGGATTCTCCGCCAATGTGCTGCAGTCCTCTACATACGCCACCTGGTTGCTGTAGGCATCGTAGACCGTGAGGCTGAACACAAGGTCATCCGTCCCGTCCCCGCTTTTCAACTCCGGGATTTTCACATCCATGCTCCCGTCCTCATACACCCTCGCGCTCAGATAGCCATGCCCCTCTTCCTGCAGACCATTTTCCGAACAGGAAACAATGGCCGGCAGCAGCATGCACGGAAATATGAGATATTTAATCATCATGTCCATTCTGTCAGATCATTTTCCGGCATTATTCCGGCATCACAAATGTAAGGGCCTTGGTCAGAGTCTGATCATATTCGTCAGTGACATTCAATGTGAATGTATGCCTTGAAGCAGGTGCAGCCCCCAATTTAATGAGCGGAACGAGCGAAGATAAAGAAAAATCCACATTGGTCTGCCCATCCAATTTATCTCCAGTAGGAAGGGTAGCAGCCACCGTAGCCAACATTGTTATCAGCTTCTCATCATTGATAAGGTCCATATTCATCGAGCCGTCAGTTGTCATTTCTGGCAATAATGTGGCAAGAAAATCAGATTCAACACCTACAACAAAATCTTTGATTTTCCCCGGAGCCTTGACTACAAGATTAACATCCATTCCATCTTCAATTAGCGTATCGTCGAAATCCGGATTTGCCGGCCATTCAAGACTCGGAGCATCAGGAAGTTCAGGCTCCGGTTCATCCCCGTCTCCCGGCACCGGAATCTCCTCTATACCGTCTATCCAGATGTCTTCATCACGGTCATTTGTGCCGTCGTCAATGGTGATGAACGATGCGCCGTCCCCGGAACTCTCGCCGAGATTCGCTTCACCGGTCGCCTTGGCATCAACATTCACGGTGATATGGTCCTTAGGCTGTACATTTTCGATATTCAGGACTGCCTGCACAGGATCCTGCTGTTCTGTTGCATCTGACCATCTGTAGCCCTGGACGGTGACAGTCAGATCCGCTGCAGAGAAATATCCGTCCCGCCAATTATCCACATCATTTTCCGTCCATGTCAGGAAGCCGTCCTCCGCCGTAGCCGCAGCGCTCGTTACGGTAATGGTATATCTTGAGAACTCGGACTTGAAAGTCTCTGTGCAGTTTATCGACACCTTCACATTCGTTATAGAGCAGACAAGCTCCACAGTGGATGTGCTTCCGGTGACGATGTTGAACTCTTTAGAACCTCCGTATACAGGCTGGTCCCATGCGGCAACCTCATTGTCACCGGATGAAACTGCAGTAATTGTATAGGACCCTTCCGTAAGTTCAAGCACCGACGGCATTTCCGAATATGACCACTGTTTTGCCTCGCCCACTCCGTCATTGTTGCTGATGGTCACGAGCATCGAATTGAGGATGGCCTCATTGTCCACGGCCTTTGTCGCAGCCTGCTGCGAAGAACTGCCGCCGAGCATCCCTTCTCCCTTTTCATTATATGAATCATCCACCGAAGGATTCAGCGAGAACTTCAGCGCTCCCATTCCTCCCCCGTTCTCTATCTCTGTCTTATTGCATCCTGCAAGCACCGCAGCCGCAGCAAACATCACAATGAATATCTTTTTCATAATCTATAATTTTCACTCGTAAATCAATTCAACATCATCTACAGTCAATATGCTTCCTATATGACGGGAGTCAAGATAGCCGGCAAAGGCACTGTAGCTGCCCTGGACTGCCTTTGTCGAAGGCGAACTGCTGTCAGTGGAAGGAAAGACCACCGTCATGCGCACTGCCTTTGACAAAGACGTGTATCCGATGTCAATACGGGCTTGGACATAAGAATATGCAGAAGCCGTTATCTGCATACTGCCATATCCCACCCTATTGTTGTCGACATCGAACAGTTCAACATAAGGAGTGGTGGTCTCGCCGTTGTAAGAATGGTATTTATACCAGAATGTGACCGATGTCGGCCTTGAGGAAAAATCTTTTCCGTAATTTTCCGATCCGTAGGTTCCCATCACAAGGCAACCTGCGGTACGGTTGGACGGAGTGGAACTTTCGCTGATCCATGAATTTCCAGTTCCCCATCCGACAGTGGCGATCTCGACAGCATTTCCGTTGTGACCCTCTGTCGTAAGGGATGACTGACCGTCATGCGTCCTCAAATGATATGAAGCCGTGTTTCCTTCATCAGCCGTAGGGACGACGCCGGAAGCCGAACGGTAGTCCCATACGCTTGAGCTGCCAGGATCAGGAGTTGTCGTCCCGTTTGAAGTGTCCCACCAGCGGCTTTCCTCCAGAGCGGATTCCGGCCAGAAATAGTAGCCGTATATGTCATTCGTGGCCCATAATACGGACTGATGATAAAGACGCACCGAATGCCACTCTTCAAACCCTGCATTCCCGACTTGGGCTGCAGCCTCGGTAGTCAGAGTCACAGGCACTGTCGCATAGTCCTCATTTTCATTATATATCGCCCTCACCTGATATTGTGTTTCAGGTGCAAGCCCGGTAATGTCAGCAAAGGTGGCTGTTCCGTCAGAAACGCTCTCCGGATATACGGTGGTCCAATCCGTCCCGTCCGTGCTGTACTGGATTCCGATGGCGGCCGGATTGCCCTTTGTGATGCTTGCAGTGAAGCCTTTGAACCTTTTTGCAAATGCATTTCCTTCGGCAGGGGCAAACGCAGGAGTTTCCGGTTCGTTGTTGGTGACTGTGAATGTCGCAGCGGCCTGGCGGTCCAGCTCATCTGTCACCATCAGTGTGAATGTTCCGGAAAACGGGACAGAAGCCTCCTTGTCGTATTTCAGCACATCAGCAGACGAAGTGAAGTCCACATTCGCAAACCGCACTCCCTCCATGCTCCTCGGCCATCTCATTCCCACAGAGCGTAATGCCTCCACGACTGCGTCATCAAGGCTTTCCGATGCTGTCAGGTCCACGCTCGCAGGCACGCCGAGGGCAGAAAGGTACTCCGACTCGATGCCGAGCACACAGCTTTTGATGCCGCCCTTGGCCACGATGTCCGCCTGTGCAAGAGCGGCGCCGTCGGCCTCTATGAAAGAATATGAATTGTTGTCGTCAAATCCGCTGAGGGTTATTGCGGGCGGATCCTTCGGTGCAGCCTCCGCCGGGATGGTCTCCTCATTCAGCACTTCCTCCATTGAGTCATCCACCCTGACGGTGACGACTTTCAGGCTGCCGGACCCGAGGTCAAGTTCGACATGGAAAGTGATGAAATCATTGGGACTGCATTCCACCGGAGCAGCCGGATAATACATCCAGTCCCCCTCAACATTGACATAGAACTCATAGCCGAGGCTTCCTGCCGGAAGATATCCGGCACGCGTCTCATCCTTCTCAAAGCGGAGATAACGGCTTGACGAGCCGTCAAGTCTCACGCGGGAATGGTACTGGCTGTATTTCTGCATAAGATTAGGGCCGTATTCGATGGCGACCTTGACCTTGGACATCTTCGCCACGGCTGAAATCTCTTCTGTGGTCTGGCCGTGCACCGTAAACTGCGTGTCGGCCGCATACCAGATTGAATTGAACCCTATGCCGAGAGAATCCCCATGCTGGGCAAGCAGCCTGTATTCCCCCGCATTCAGGGCTATCGTCTTCCCGACAGTGTTCGCGTATGTGTCGCGATAGAGCCTCCAGCCGCTTGAAAGGCTGTAGATCTCCACTTCAAAGTCATCAATGTCAGGAAGATCTGTCTCTGAAGAAGCATCTCCGCCACCAGCTTTCATGGAAGGGACTGCATTTGTACTTTCGTCCGAAGACAGCATTATGACAACACCGCCCTGCTCTTCCGAAGAAGGAACGGCTAACTGACCTTCGGTACAGGCTGACAACAAGACTGCGAACCCTGCCAGAATAAATCCTGTTCGTCTCATTTCCGGTTAAGAAATTTTATACACATTCAATCTCGCAAAGGTATGCAATTTGGAGGAAGATTCCAACTTTATGACATATTTTGAGACCATAGCGGCAATAATGAGGGTATACCTGAAAATCATTTTGATTTATTTTTCGTATATTTGCAAGGATTTGCACATGACTGAATATGGCTGAGACTGCGACGAACTACACTGAAGAAAACATCAAGACCCTCAAATGGAACGAACACATCCGGACCAGGGCTGGCATGTATATAGGCCGGCTCGGGAACGGGGAAAATCCCGGAGACGGCATCTATGTACTGCTGAAGGAGGTAATTGACAACTCGATAGACGAGTTTGCCATGGGCTTCGGCAGGACAATAAACATCACCATCGACGGGAAGAATGTGAGCGTGAGGGACTTCGGCCGAGGAATCCCGCTGAACTCCGTCATCGATGTCACCAGCAAGCTCAACACCGGAGGCAAATTCGACGACAGCGCATTCAAGAAGTCGGTAGGACTGAACGGGGTGGGTACAAAGGCAGTCAACGCCCTCTCGTCATCCTTCTATGTGGAATCATTCAGGGATGGGGAAAGTTCGTTTGCAAGCTTCTCAAAAGGAGAGCTGCTTGATTCCGGGAAAAGGGAGACAAAAGAAAAGAACGGAACCCTCGTAAGGTTCACACCGGACGAAGAGATGTTCGGGGACTTCGCTTTCAACATGGAGTATGTCATACCCATGATAAAGAACTACGCATACTTGAAAAAGGGTCTGACCCTCAATCTCAACGGAACTGCGTACACCTCTAAGAACGGACTTCTTGACCTCATAAGCGAAAATATTTCCGACCAGCCGCTGTATCCGCCCATCCATCTGGAGGGAGAGGACATCGAAGTGGTACTGACCCACAGCAACAGCTACGGTGAAAACATACTCTCATTCGTCAACGGGCAGAACACCAGGGACGGAGGCACGCACCTCGCAGCATTCCGCGAAGCAATAGCCAAGACCGTCAAGGAGTTCTTCAAGAAAGACTACGCCCCGGAAGATGTCAGGCAGGGAGTTGTGGGAGCCATCAGCATACAGATCCAGGAACCGCACTTCGAATCTCAGACCAAGATCAAGCTCGGCTCCACCTACATGTGGGACAAAGCCATAAAGAATGCCGACGGCACCACCACCGCGGACCGTGGGCCGACAATCAGGTCATTTGTCAATGACTTCATCAAGACCAATCTGGACAATTACCTGCACATCCACAAGGAGACAGCTGCCGCAATGCAGGAAAAGATAGTGGCTTCGGAGCAGGAAAGGAAAGAAATTTCCGGAATACAGAAAAAGACAAAGGAAAGGACCAGACGGGCCAGTGTCTACAACAAGAAGCTCAGGGACTGCCGCCTGCACTACAATGACAAGCTGCCAGCCAGCCGACAGGACGAAGCGGAACTTACCAGCATATTCATCACCGAAGGAGACTCCGCAAGCGGTACCATCACCAAGGTCAGGGATGCGAACACCCAGGCCGTGTTCAGCCTCCGCGGAAAGCCCATCAACTGCTACAAGGAGAGCCGTAAACGGGTGGCCGAAAATGAAGAACTGAATCTGCTGATAGCCGCCCTCGGAGTGGAGGACGACATGGACAACCTCCGGTACAACAACATCATTGTGGCCACCGATGCCGATGACGACGGGATGCACATAAGGATGCTTGTCATCACCTTTTTCCTCAAATACTACCCGGACCTCATAAGGAGAGGACATGTACACATCCTCCAGACCCCTCTTTTCAGGGTCAAGAACAAGAAGGAGACACGGTACTGCTACAACCAGGAAGAAAAGGAGTCTGCCATAAAGGCATTGAAGACCGGAGTCCAGATCACCCGGTTCAAAGGTCTCGGAGAAATATCCTCAGACGAGTTCAAGGGATTCATAGGCAAGGACATGAGGCTTGACCTCGTGAAACTGAGCGATGAGGAATCAATTGCAGAGCTGATGGAATTCTACATGGGCGACAATACCATCGACAGACAGAACTTCATCAGGCAGAACCTGCGTTCGGAAGAAGAACTGGAAGACATCAACATCTGAAAGAAAACATAGCACCCGAAAAAATCAAAAGACAAACATCTGAAAACAGAAAGATATGTGGAGAAAATTTTGCAGATTCCTGCTTAAGACAATGGGATGGACAGCAGTCGACCCGCCAGTACCCGAAGACAAATGCGTTATTCTCGGAGTGCCGCACACATCAGGAATGGACTTCGTGGTCTCCTACCTCTATTATACTTCAGTGGGAGGCAAGGCCTATGTGATGATAGCGAAGGAATTCTTCTGGTGGCCACTCGGCCCGATACTCAGAAAGCTCGGAGCAATCCCCGTGGACAGGAAAAATCCCACTTCCCTCCTGGTCAGCGTCATCCATGAAATGAACAAGGCCAAGACCCTGCACCTTGCAATCGCCCCTGAAGGCACAAGGAAAGCCGTCAAGAGATGGAAGACAGGTTTCCACACCATAGCCAGGGAAGTCGGATGCCCGGTCTACCTCGGCTATTTCGACTGGGGAACAAAGCGCGTCGGACGCGGTGAGAAGTTCGAACTGACCGACGACCCGAAGGCCGACATGAAACGCATCCAGGAAATCTACGAAGAGATGCACATGGTCGGCAAACACCCCGAAGGCTATGTGACTCACTGAGTCCTGCCCTGCCCTGCGACAAAGACACTGACTTAACAACAAGAATCTTGAAGCCATTCCGCCGATCCTCCCCACTCCGTGGGTCCCCTCCCTTTTCGGGAGCCAATGTCGGCGGAATGGCTTCAGATATTCATGACATAGTAAAAAAAGCAAGGGTGGGCACCACATTGTGACTATGGCCCACCCTTATCTGATGTTTATGCAAGGCAGAAATTATTCTGCAATGACTTCGAATTTGAAGGTTCCCTTGATGTCCTTGTAGCATTTTACGGAAGCCTCGTAGGTTCCGAGCTCCTTTACGGACTCTGAAATGATGGTGATGTCCTTCTTGTCAACATTGACACCTGCAGCCACGAGAGCCTCTGCTATCTGGGCAGTGGTAACGGAACCGTAGATCTTTCCGTTCTCGCTCACCTTTGCCGATACCTTTACGAGTGTCTCTGCAAGCTTTGCTGCGAGAGCCTCGGCATCTGCACGGAGTTTTGCCTCCTTGTGGGCACGCTGGCGGAGGTTCTCCGCATGCATCTTCTTTGCCGACTCAGTGGCAAGGACGGCATAGCCCTGAGGGATGAGATAGTTGATGGCGTAGCCTGACTTTACAGTCACGATATCATCTGCATTGCCGAGCTTGGCAACATCTTTCTTAAGTATAATCTCCATATGGCTGTCCTCCTTATTTCAAAAGATCGGTTACGTATGGAAGAAGTGCAAGGTGCCTTGCCCTTTTCACTGCCTGGGCCACTTTCCTCTGGAATTTGAGGGAAGTTCCGGTGAGACGGCGAGGAAGGATCTTTCCCTGCTCGTTCAGGAATTTCTTGAGGAACTCGGCATCCTTATAGTCGACATATTTGATGCCCGCCTTCTTGAAGCGGCAGTATTTCTTTCTCTTTACCTCTACTGTAGGAGGGTTGAGATAACGGATTTCATTGTTCTGTGCCATGATTACTCCTCCTTTTTAGCCTGTTTGTTAGCCCTTCTCTTCTCTGCGTATGCGACTGCATGCTTGTCCATTGCGAAAGTGAGGAACCTGATAATCCTCTCATCCCTGCGGTACTGCGTCTCAAGTTTTTCAATGAGCTGCGTGTCAGCCTTGAACTCGATGAGGTAATAGAATCCTGATGTCTTCTTCTGGATAGGGTAAGCAAGCTGCTTCAGTCCCCAGTCCTCTTCGTACACGATCTCACCTCCGTTCTCCTTGATGAAACCTGTGTACTTGGCAACCGCTTCCTTCATCTGTGCATCAGACAAAACGGGAGTTGCAATGAAAACGGTCTCGTACTGTTTGATCATTTTGTTTGTAATTAACTGTTAGTAAATATTCAAGCCCCTCCGCCCGGCACCTCGCCAGCAAAAGGGGCTGCAAAGATATGAATTAATTCCGTAAAAACCAAGCCCGCACAAATTTAAATTCCAATTTCAATTCGGTCCGGGACCTGAGGAAGCAACAGCATCTTCAGATACAGGACCTGGTGCTTATTGTGCTGATGCACATTCATATACCGCCTGCGATATGTCGGCGATCATTTTTGCGGTGGCTTCGGGTGTCTCTCCGGAGTCTTTGACGAACACGGCTATCGTATAATGGCTTCCGTCAGGAAGAAAAACAATTCCTATGTCGTTGGT
>JADIMO010000138.1 GCA_017694755.1 Candidatus Cryptobacteroides merdavium | reverse complement strand
TTCACAATGTTGTTGATGTGATAGATAGGGTATGAAACGCGGGTGTTCTCAGTGACGCTCTTGTCAGCGAAGTCGATCTTTCCGTTTGCGTCTACGGTAACATTTTCAAGAAGTGCATCCCTCTTGATGGCGTTGTAGATATCAGGCTCGCTCTCCTTGTCGAGGTTGATGACCTTTGCATAGCATCCGCCTTCGTAGTTGAATACGCCTTCGTCATCCCAGCCGTGCTCGTCGTCGCCGATGAGGAGTCTCTTAGGGTCTGTTGAAAGGGTAGTCTTGCCTGTTCCTGAAAGGCCGAAGAAGATGGCTGTGCTCTTGCCTTCCTTGTCTGTGTTTGCTGAGCAGTGCATTGAGGCGATGCCGCGGAGCGGGTTGAGGTAGTTCATGATGGAGAAGATACCCTTCTTCATCTCACCGCCGTACCATGTGTTGAGGATAACCTGCTCGTTGGTCTTGAGGTTGAAGACAGTTGCAGTCTCGGAGTTGAGGCCGAGCTCCTTGTAGTTGTCAACCTTTGCCTTCGCAGCGTTGAATGAAACAAAATCAGGCTCGCCGTAGTTTGCAAGTTCTTCCTCAGTAGGACGGATGAACATGTTCTTTACGAAGTGTGCCTGCCATGCGACTTCCATGATGAAACGTACTTTAAGACGGGTTGCAGGGTTTGCACCGCAGAAAGTATCCATTACGAAGAGCCTCTTGCCTGACAGTTCCTTCACGGCCTTTGCCTTAAGGTCTGCCCAAGCCTCTTCTGAGCATGGTTTGTTGTCATTCTTGTATTCGTCAGAAGTCCACCATACAGTGTCCTTGCTGGCCTCGTTGTAAACGAAGAATTTGTCTTTAGGTGAGCGTCCGGTGTAGATACCTGTCATCACATTGACAGCACCGAGTTCAGTAACCTGGCCTTTCTCATAACCCTGGAGGCTTTCCTTTGTCTCCTCTTCGAAGAGAACCTCATAAGACGGGTTGTGGACGATTTCTTTCACGTCTGTGATGCCGTACTTGGTCAAATCAATTTTACTCATAATACCAAAAAATTATATTAGGGTTTAATTTTGTCCAGCTTTGTGGCCATCCGGCCTTTTCTGTCTGAAATCAAGCGGCTTCCGCTTCCGCTGCCCTGAAAATGCGCTGCAAAAATAAAGTATTTTTGCAATCGTTCAAAGGGTTGGCCCAAATAATTTGCCGCTTTTATTTCAAGTAATTTATTACTTTTGTCCTGACGGGCCGTCAAGGGCGGAATGCCATCCGAACCCAGGTTTCCTGCACAAAATGTGCCAATGATGACCGGTACATCCGTCCTTTCCTGCATGGCTCCGGCCGGGCAATGCCTGCGGCATGGAAAATCGCACTGGTGATATGGGTAAAAATATTGAAAATCAGTCAAATCCATTAGATGTTCTCAAGGAGTATTGGGGATATGATTCCTTCCGCCCGATGCAGGAGGACATAGTGAATGCTGCCGTGGCGGGGAAGGATGTGCTTGCCATTCTTCCGACAGGAGGCGGCAAGTCCGTATGCTTCCAGGTGCCTGCACTGATCAGGCCGGGGACAGCCCTTGTCGTCACTCCCCTGATAGCCCTTATGAAAGACCAGGTGCAGAACCTTGCTTCCAGGGGAATAAAGGCACTTGCCGTGTATCTCGGCATGTCCCGGAGAGAGATTGACCTCGCCCTGAACAATGCGGCCTATGGGGACTTCAAGTTCCTGTATCTTTCCCCGGAGCGTCTCGGCACGCAGCTTTTCCGCAGGTATGTGCAGGAGATGGAGGTGAGCTATATAGTGGTGGATGAGGCGCATTGCATTTCCCAATGGGGATATGACTTCCGTCCGGACTATCTGAAGATAGGGGAGCTGCGGGAACTTCTGCCGGATGTGCCGGTGATCGCGCTTACGGCCACGGCTACCCCGCAGGTGGCGGATGACATCATGGAAAGGCTTTGCTTCAGGGAAAAACTTCTTCTGAAAAGCGGTTTCGAGAGGCCCAACCTTTCTTATATAGTGAGACATACTGAAGACAAGCTCGGGCAGATGCTCAATATCTGCAAGGGGGTGTCCGGGACAGGAATTGTGTATGTGAGGAACAGGAAAAAATGCGAGGAGCTGTCCGCATTTCTGAAGTCCGGCGGCATTTCAGCCTCATTCTATCATGCCGGACTCGGTGCCGCCTCCCGCTCCGAACGGCAGGAGAAATGGAAGAAGGATGAGGTCAGGGTGATGGTCTGCACGAATGCCTTCGGTATGGGCATAGACAAGCCGGATGTGCGCTTCGTGGTGCATTTCGATGTGCCGGACAGTCCTGAGGCCTATTTCCAGGAGGCCGGGAGGGCAGGCCGGGACGGGAAACGCTCATATGCCGTGTTGCTATGGAACAGCAGTGATATACGCAGGCTCAGGCAGACTGCCTCCGTCTCGTTCCCTTCCCTTGAATATGTCGAAGAAATTTACCACAAGGTGCATGTGATGTTCGGAATCCCTTATGATGCCGGTATGGGCATGCAGCTGAAGTTCGATTTGAATGAATTCTGCCGCAAGTTCGGACTGAACCGCTCATCCGCTTATTATGCAATAAAATACATTGAAAGGGAAGGGCACTGGACTGTGATGGATGATGTGGATGTCCAGACGAAGGTCATGTTCGTGGTCGAGAGGACTGCCCTGTATGAAATACCTTTTCCGGAGGTGGGGATGGCCAAAGTCGCGGAGATACTGATGCGCAGCTATACTGGGCTTTTTTCGTTCCCTGTGCCGATTGACGAGGAATATGTTGCCGGCAAGGCCGGCATCGGTGTCCCGGAACTGAGGCAGCTTCTCTACAGGATGTCGCTCGAGCATGTGATAAAGTATATACCGGCAGACCATGCCACTGTCATCTATCTTAAGGAAAACAGGCTCATGCCGAAGAATGTGAAGCTGACTCCGGAGCGGCATGACCGTCTGAAATCCACCTATATGGAACGGATGGAGACCATGATCGACTATGTCAACGAGACGGACACCTGCCGGAGCCGTTATCTTCTGGCCTATTTCGGGCAGACCGAAAGCACGGACTGCGGTACATGCGATGTCTGCCGTGCCGCCGGTCTTGGAAAACGGCAGCCGGAGAAGGCCCTGGACCGGACAAGTGAATCTGATGCAGAAGCAGGGACCGGGCAGGAAAACACGCCTGTCACTGAATCAGAGGATACCGGCAGCCATGCAGAAAGTCCGTCAGATTCCGGGGCAAGTAAAGATGCAGACGGAAATGCGGACGGGGGGCTTCGCCGGTCAATGTCTGAGTATATCGTCGAAAAGAAGTCAGGCTCCTATACTCTCGAGGACATCAATGTCCGGTACGGCAGCCCGTCTGCCGACACTCCTCCTGACTATCTCGGCATCCTCCGTGACCTTATCGATGAAGGTTCTGTCCCTCCCTATATGCCATGATTCCGAAAAATGTTACCTTTGTAATATATAGACCCTATTATGAACCACAAATGGCAATACTGTTCGCTCGGAGGAGTTGTCCGGGTGAAGATTTCAACGGGAGAGGACATAGCATGCCTCGGAGAACTTGATGAAAAATACTGGACTGTGCTCAGCTGCCCTGTGAACGGGCTGGCTATGGACAGGGATACCCTTTCTTATCTTGATTCGGATTCAGACGGGAAAATCAGGGTAAAGGAAGTTGTGGCTGCAGCTGAATGGCTGTGTGCATGCATAAAGGACAATGATCTACTGCTGAAAGGGGATTCGTCCATAAGCCTCGATGCTTTCAATGACGGCAGCCCGAATGCTCCCGGCTCCCGGCTGAAGCGTTCGGCAAGGCAGATACTGGACAATCTCGGCAAGGAAGGGGGCGTGATCGGCATCGGGGATGTGCAGGACAGTACGGCCATTTTCAAAGGAACAAGATTCAACGGTGACGGCGTAGTCACCCCTCTTACGGCCGGGGATGATGCCGTTCTTGAAGATACGATAGCCGGCTGCATAGCGACAGTGGGCTCAGTTGCGGACAGGAGCGGGGAACAGGGCGTCACCGCCGAAATGATAGGGAAGTTTTACGACCTGTGCCGGGAATATTCGCAATGGCAGGCTGCTGCGGCCCGGGATTCAGTTTTCCCTTATGGAGATAAGACGCCTGCAGCATATGCCGCCTGCTGTGCCCTCAAGGAGAAGATGGCTGATTTCTTCATGAGGTGCAGGCTGCTGGGATATGATGCTGCCGCAGCCGTTGCCCTTGAAGTCAAGATAGAGAAGCCCGAGGATCTCGTTTCATGTCCGATTGCCCGTCCCGTAGCATCCGGAGTTCTTTCACTGAATGCAATAAATCCGGCGTGGGATGAGGCTGTGTCGGAGCTTGTCTCTTTGGTGCCGGAGTCTGACTTTGCGGGAAAGGACGGCATTACGGAACAGGGCTGGAAGTCTTTCTGTGCAAGGTTCAATGCATACGAGGCCTGGCTCGCATCGAAGAAAGGGGAGGCCGTTGAATCTCTGGGCCTTGACCGTATCAATGCCATTCTGGACGAGGACCGGCGTCAGGACCTTCTTGACCTTGCTGCAGCAGACAGTGCCAGAAAAGAGGAGTCGGATTCGATGGACGAAGTCAGAAAATTCATGTATCTCTACCGGGATTTCGGATGCTTTCTGCGAAATTATGTGATTTTCAGTGATTTTTATGCACGTCCGGATCGGCGTGCAATCTTTGAGGCCGGAAGGCTTTTCATTGACCAGCGCTGCTGTGATCTGTGCATCAGGGTGAATGATATGGCAGGGCAGAACGACATGGCCAACCTCAGCGGAATGTTCCTGATATATTGCCGTTGCACATCGAAGGTGCGGTCTGAGTCCCTTGACATTGTAGCCGTCCTCACAGCTGGTGACACAGGGGATCTGAGACCTGGCAAGAACGGCATTTTCTATGACCTTCAGGGCCGTGACTGGGACGCCACCATCACCAAGGTCGTGGACAATCCCATAAGCATTGCGAATGCCTTCTGGGCACCGTACCGCAAGTTTTGGGATTTCTGTGTCGGCCTGATAAGCAAGTCGGCCGAGGAAAAGGACGGCAAGGTCATGAAGGAGATGCAGGAAAAGGCTTCCCGGACATTGGCTTCTTCTCCGGACACTTCTGCCGCGGCAAAAGAACAGACTGGCGGCAGGCAGGCCTTTGACATTGCCAAGTTTGCCGGTATCTTTGCCGCCATAGGCATGGCCATCGGGTATATCGGTTCTTTCCTGACCAAACTTGCCGCCGGGATAGCGGTGACCCCATGGTGGCAGCTGATTGTGGCCATTGCAGCAATAATGCTTGTAATATCCGGCCCCTCATGTTTCCTGGCATGGACAAGACTGCGTAGGCGTAACCTTGGCCCTGTGCTGAATGCCAACGGCTGGGCGATGAATGCCAATGTGCTAGTGAGCATTGTCTTCGGCAATGTCCTAACGTCTGTGGCAAAATATCCGAAAATGAAGTTCACCGGCCAGTACAGGCAGAAGAAGTCCGCATGGAAGTGGATTGTCCCGCTTCTGGTGTTTCTGCTTCTCATGATGGTGGTCGCAGTATATTTCTTCGTACTGCGTGATCTTGCCTTATGGTTCAGCCAAAGATGATGTAACTGCCGGGATACAGGCGGTGAGGCCGCTGCGTGTTCCAGATGCCCCCGCAGTCCATTTACGCCTCTATGACAAGTCCGTCGTAAGCAGGCCTGATGTCCGGAGGAAGTTCCGCGCACAGGTCTGCATAAGTCGGGAGCTGATGAGAAAGATGGGTGAGCCATGTGTGCCTTGCCCCGACTCTCTTTGCGACTTCCACTGCCTGCTCAAGGGAAAAATGCGATATGTGTCTGCCTCTTCTTACACAGTTTATTACGAAATGCTCCAGCCCTTCAAGCTTTGAGAACTCTTCTTCCGGAATGAAATTCATGTCCGTCAGGTAGGCTATGCCGCCGAAACGGTAGCCGAGCACCGGCAGCATGTAGTGCTTCCCTCGGACAGGTATTATTTCAACCGTCCTGCCCTGGCTTGCCGGAATTTTCCGGCATCCGCTTTTTTCTGGATTGACATTGTTTTCTGAAGAGCCCGGATTTTCATCCGTGTCTGCATTCATGACTTTCACCTTTTCATATCCCTTGCCGTCCACCCATACCAATCTCACCTTAGGTATGTTTTCCGTCACGGTGAAAGGATTCTCATCTATGTTCGTTATCTGCCATTCCGGGACTCCTGGGTATCTCTTTTCCGCGAAGGCATATGAATATTCCTGCCTCAGCGACTCTTCCACATATTTTTCACAATATATTCTTATCGGAGCCCTTTCAATGTAGTTGAATGCCCTCACGTCATCCAGTCCGCCCGTATGGTCCTTATGATTGTGGGTCAGCAATATGGCATCTATATGGCGTATGTTTGCCCTGAGCATCTGCTGCCTGAAGTCCGGTCCTGCGTCGACTAGGATGTCCAGTCCCCCGTATTCCACGAATGCGGATGAACGGAGGCGCTTGTCATGCGGATCGCAGGAGCGGCAGACGGGGCAGGAGCAGCCGATCATGGGGACGCCTTGGGAGGTTCCTGTTCCTAAAAATGTCAATCTAACCATTTTCTTGTCTCTTTTTTGTGATAACTGCGTTGGACATCATATTATAATGTCTACGATATGGCCGACGAGGGCAGGGTCATAGGGGCGTTCGATGCGGATGTAGTTGCCGGTGTAGCCGGACATCAGGCCGTTGCGGTCCGTGCTTTCGAAGAGGACTTTTTCGCTGATGCCCCGGTTGGCCTTAATGAAATCCGAATGCAGTGTTTCGCACAGGTCTTCCAGCATCTTCACCCGCCGGGTCTTGACGGAATCCTGCACCTGGTCCTTCCGTGCGGCGGCAGGGGTTCCTGCCCTGCGGGAATATGGAAAGATGTGGATGAATGCCGGTCTGACCATGTCTTTCAGGAAATTGTATGTCTCCATGAAAAGTTCTTCTGTCTCTCCTGGAAAGCCTGTGATCACATCTATTCCGAAAAATACCTTCGGCCCGCCGGGATGTTCCATCGCCTGGCGTATGCGGCTTATCTTGCCTGCGAAGAATTCCGTGTCATATCTTCTTTTCATGGCCTTCAGGATGGTGTCGGACCCGGACTGGAGCGGTATATGGAAATGCGGAAGGAATTTCGTGCCTGATGCAATCCAGTCTACGATGCTTTCAGTCAGAAGATTCGGTTCTATGGACGATATCCTGTATCTTTCAATGCCGTCCACATCGTTGAGGGCCTTCAGGAGGTCGGAAAAGCTTTCTCCGGTGCTTTTTCCGAAGTCACCCGTGTTCACTCCAGTAAGGACGATTTCCTTTATGCCGTCTGCTGCGATTTCCCTGGCCTGCGTCACGATGTCTTTTATCGGGATGTTGCGGCTGCGGCCCCTGGCATAAGGCACGGTGCAGTATGAGCAGAAATAGTCGCATCCGTCCTGCACTTTCAGAAATGACCGGGTCCTTTCTCCGCTGGAATAGGCCGGAAGGAAATTTCCGCATCCGGCATCGTGTCCCGGTTCCAGGTTGTCAGTTTGGGCCCCCGATGTTTTAGTCGTGTCCGGCAGTTCGCCGTTGCGTATGTAGGCGGATATGACAGGTATCACAAGAGTCTTTTCCTCTGCCCCGAACACGGCGGCTACCCCCTCTATCTTCTCTATTTCCGTCTTTTTCATCTGTGCATAGCAGCCGGTCACGAATATTGCCGCCTCAGGTGATACCCTGTGCAGCTTGCGTATTATGTTGCGGCATTTCTTGTCGGAATGTTCCGTGACGGTGCAGGTGTTCACTACATATATGTCAGCCTTCTCCTCCCACGGCACGACTTCTATGTCTTCCTTCAGGAGCTTCCTTTCGTATGTTGATGTCTCGGCATAATTCAGCTTGCAGCCGAGTGTGAGAAATGCTGTCTTCTTCATTCTGTTCCTGTTTCATCAAAAATTTTAATGCCCGTCCACAAAGTGTTTCTTCCCTTCCATCTGTCATATCCATCATCGTGGGCTGTCCTCTTCGGCGAAGTCGGGGAATCTGTATTCCAGAGTCACACGCGACCATGCAGCGATTCCGTTCACAGGCGGCCTCCTCTTGGATACCCTGACGGAGAAATGCTCCAGCCCGGGGAAAGCCTTGGCTATGGCTTTTACAATCCTTCCCGCAAGATGTTCCAGCAGGTCGGAATGGACTGACATCTCCTTCTTTACGATGTCGTATATCCTGCCGTAGTCCACCGCATCTTCCAGACTGTCGCTTTCCGCTGCGGCTGACATGTCGGTTTCTGCCCTGAAGTCCACCGTGAAAAGGTTTTCTACAATCTTTTCCCTTTCCAGACACCCATGACGGGCATGGAACTCCATTCCCTCCAGTTCAAGTATTCCCTTATTCTTCATAGTCAAAAATTTTTCCAACGGTTTCACTTCCCTGTCTATTGATTTCCAAAAAGATAACAGTCCTGATGTCAGGCTAGGAGGAGGAAGACACAAGGACGCTTGCCTATGATGGGGATTTCCTTTTTCCAGGATGAAACGGACCCGGTGCGGATGTAGGCGTCCGGCAGGGTGAGGTCAGCGGCTATGCAGAGCCTTGTACCTGGACGGCAGGCGGAGAGAATATCGGAAAGAAGGGAGTCGTTCCTGTACGGGGTCTCTATGAATATCTGGGTCTGGTTCAGGGAGGCGGATATTTTTTCTATGGTCCTGAGCCTGTTGCGCCTTTCCTCGGTCTTGGCCGGGAGGTAGCCGCAGAAAGCGAAGGACTGTCCGTTCAGGCCTGAGGCCATCAGGGCAAGCATGAGGGAGGATGGACCGACATGCGGCACCACCTCTATGCCGTGCCTGTGGGCAAGGGACACAAGTTGCGCCCCCGGATCCGCCACTGCCGGAAGTCCGGCCTCTGAAATCAGAGCTACATCATTGCCTCCGTCAAAAAGCCTGAGATAACTTTCGATTTCGGATTCGGATGTGTGTTCGTTCAGTTCAAAGAACTGCAGGTTCTGGATGGAGCCTTTCAGTCCGGCACGGGACAGGTATCTCCTTGCGGTACGCACTTCCTCCACCACGAATGTGGTGAAATTTTTCAGCGATTCAAGCACGGCGGCAGGTATTACCTCTTCCGGGGCATTGTCTCCGAGAGGGGAGGGGATAAGGTGCAGTTTCCCTTTCCCTGCGGCACTGTCGGGATTTTTCCCCTGTTCCGGAACCGTACCGCTTCCGTTGTGGCCGTTGATGCTGTCATTGTCGTTGGTCCCGGCATTTCCGGTGCCGTTCATTCCGTTGTATTCAGTTGCCGTTTTCATTCTCTTTCTCTTTTCTGGCCTCGGCCTTCATTTTTCTCTTAGCTTTTCTTCCTTCCCTGCGCAGCTGCTTGTCAGTGCTGCTTCCGTCTATGATGACGACATTCATTTCCCTCATCCTGCGGGCTTCGATTTCCAGCCTTTCTGCCTCTTCCCTTTTCTTCCTCCTGGTAAACAGGTTCTTTATGAAGGTGTCGAAGCGGTCAAATTCCTTTTGATATGCCAGTCCGACGCCGTTGCGCTGGGAATTGTCCAGATAGTTGGTGTATTCGTCGGCTGAATGTGAGAACAGGTTCAGTCGCAGCGCCCCGTTGCGGGTGAGCTTGATCTCTATGTCCAGATCACCGACCACATCACTGTTCGAATTGCCGGAATTGTATTGCCTGTTGCCTATGTTTCCGTTTACTATCACCCTGTTGTTGAACAGCTGGGTGGAGACGGCCACATCAAAGATGTCATTTCCCTTGTCGTTAGGCTGGTAGTTCAGTCCTAGGTCCAGAGGTATGTCCAGCTTCTGGAATATGTTGTTGAGCTGGTTGGCCATTATGTCCGTGACATTTGAATAGAGGATGGAGTTGTTGTTGACAATGCCGGACTGCTCGTCAGGGAGAAAGCTGTTGGAGATGATCAGGGAGAGGAACTGTTTCTGTACCTTGTCTTCAGTGCTGAGCGCACTTTCCACCCTGGACTGCACTGTCGGGTCGAGGTCAGGGATGTCTATCGAGAATCCGAGCCTCGGGTTACGCAGTTTGTCCGTGATGGATATTCCGCATTCGACCGTCCTCCTGTTGGCGACGGATGTTGTGTCAGCAATGAGGGTGGACAGGGATGCCTTTGTCCTGTAGACTGCATCTATGTCGAGTGTGCTTTCCATTATGTCCCCGTTGAATTTGACGGAGCTGCCTTCCTGTATCGAAAAGTCCCTTGACGCCAGGCCGAGTGCCACGAACTTGTAGTTTCCGGATGATATGGTATAGTCTCCCGTGATGTTGAATATGTCCTTGTCCGGCTGTATCTCAAGGTCGATCACTCCTTCTCCGCGCCCTGAAAGGACATGGCCGGATGCCTTGTCTATTTCTATGAAGGCCTCGGTCCCCTGGGTGGCTGCAAGGCGCAGCCTTATGCTGAAATTGCCGGAAGAGGTCTCATGTTCCTTGAGCCTGGCCATCATGCTCTCATACGGGTCCACGGTCTTTATCACGACCGGCTCTTTGAATGTCAGGAGATTGCCGCTGCCTGCGTTGGCGGAGGATGAGACAGGGACATGGAACTGGCCGTTGCCGGTGGTGACTGCCTCTACGGACATCAGCAGCGATTTGATGGGACCTGTGAGGGAAACGGAGCCGGTGGCCGATACATTGCCGTAGAATGTATCGGCACCTTTCTCGTCTATGTCAATGCATTCCATGTTACGGACATTGATGCCTGCATTGAACCTCATGTCTTTGAAATGGTCATGGCTTATGCTCCCATGTACGTTCCCTCTCCCGTTTTTGCGGTCTTCGATGCTGATGTCATCGAAGTATATTCCGGTTTCGTCTATGTGGAAGCCTCCGTTAAGTCTGTAAGGTACATTGGTAAAGGCTATTCTTATCCCTGTGTCTTCGAGCCTCATGCCTTCTGTGCCTATTGAAAGCCGCTTCATCGGTCCGTGTACTTCCATTTTTCCGGATACGTGCCCTCCGAGGTCACTGAATATGCTTTCTGTGAAAGGCTTGGCGCATGAGACATCAAACCTGTCCAGAATTGCTTCTGCATTCAGGGCTTTGTTTCTGACGCCATAATTCCCGGAAATCATGAATGACGGTTTCCCTGAAATGCTGTTGCCGATGTCAAATCCGAACTGCCTATTTTCCTCGTCCCAGCTGCTTCTTATGGTGACTGTCCCCATGTGGGTGTCTGCCATGTGGGTTGAATCACAGATGAAGTCTGCGGCAAGTCCCAAATTGTCGTACGGGGTGAAGATCTCTGCCGATCCGGTCATTGCCCCGCCTATTCTGAGGTCTTTTTTCAGCAGGGGATTGATGATGGAGATGTCAAATCTTTCCATTCTGACCGTGAGCTTTTCTTTCCTCGTGTCAGATGTCGCCCCGAATATCCTTATGGTCTGGTCCCCGCTGTTGAAACCGATGCTTTCCACATTGAGTTCTTTTCCTGTTATGCTGAACCTTGACGGAGCTATACCCCATTCCCTTGAATTCAGGTATATGCTTGACGGCAGCAGGTTCACATCAAGCTTCATCTTGCCGTCCATGCCCCTTGACACATCGCCGGTGGCGAATAATTCTCCTCTGTTGGTAAGTACGCTTTCATTGTCATACGAGAATCCTATGCCAATATGGTCATTGTCGGCAAAAAGGTCTATCCTGTTGTTCTTGAGCATGAGGGTGGCAAGACGGAGGCTCTCGCTGTTCATCTCTCCGTCCAGGATGTCCCCGCTGTTGCTGAATGTGCAGTCTATTCCTTTGATGTACTGGTCCTTGAATGCTATGCGCTGGGAGTTGAGCCTTGCCTTGAACAGACCGGAGGTATCGATGCTTATTTTCAGAGAAGAACTGTCTGCGATGTAAAGGCCTGGGACAAGGAAAGAAAGCAGGTCCATTGTGTCATGGCTTCTGAAGGACAGTTCATACTTTTCCCCTTTCCATGTGGATAGGGTGTCACTGAACATTGATGGAAGTTCTTTTTTGAGGGTGACGGAAGTGAAGTCCTTTACGAATTTCTGTAGTGAGCCTGTCCCGGCGTAGCTTGCTTCGGCGAAATCAGAACTGAAGTTCACCCTGCTGATGTCGTCATTGGAATACGAATTTATTCCGATGTTCCCGATGTCGTATTTCCCCATTCCGTTTTCCAGTACAATGCCGCCTATGCTGATGTCGCCGAGAAGGTCGCTGTTCCTGATCTTGTTGAAATTGGCGCTTGTCTGGAAGCTGATTCTGGAAATTCCCCTCTTGTCTATGTTCATCGCATTCAGATCGGCATAACCCACATTCATGTAGAATTTGTAGAGGGCATTGCTCGTCTTCCGTGAAAGGTTGAACACTCCCTGGAACATGAAATTGAGATTCGGGTCGTTGCATATGATTTTCCCGTCAAAGGCTTCCTTGGCTATCTTGCCGGCTGCGGCAATGTTGCCGTAGTCATAGCCGTGGACATTCAGCCGGCTTATCATCAGGGAGTCGAGCCTTATGGATGCGCCGCTGTCCCTGTTGCCGAGGTCGGCGTGAAGACCTGCGTTCATGGTGCATGGGCCAAGCAGGCCGGATCCGATGACTGCGCCGAGGTCCAGGTCGCAGGAACTGAGATTCCCGTCAATGCTTATGGACTGCTCTTTTGATATCAGATTCCGTGTGTTCAGTGATGCGGTGAGACCGCCTATGCCTGAGACGGCTGCTATCTCAAGGTCAAGCCTGTTGAGAGAGCCGCGGGCATTCCCGTTCATGGTGAATGTCGAGCCTTCGGCATATTTCCCCAGTTCAGGTGCCTTGTCTCCGTTCCAATGCCCGATTAATTTCTCCAGTCCGGGCATGTCGAAGCTGACATCTCTGAATTCCATGTCCAAATTCATCTTTTCTGTCTCGGGAAGGCCGGCGATATTTCCGTTGAATGTGCCGGAAATGCTCTTGTCTGATGCATTTATCGAAAGTCCGTGGAGTTGCAGATTGCTTACAGCACCGCTTATTTTCCCGTTTATGGCCGTTTCCATCCCGTTGTTGCCGAAACCTGGGGTGAAGAAGGAAAGTGTTTTTATGCCGAGCCGGCTGTCCGCAATCTCTGCATCCAGCCTCACCCTGTTGACGAAGTCCTTGAAATCCTTTGAACTTGAATAGGACATGACGAAAGACGGGATTCTTATGTCCGACCAGAGGTCAGACATTTCGAGGTCTTCTATCAGTGCCTTGCCGTTCCCCACCTTTGTCTTTCCCGAAAGCGATTGGCAGGAATACCCGTTCTTTTCGCTGAATGAAAGGTAGTCGAGTCGGCCGGACATCACGCCCCTGCTCATCTTGAGGTTTCTTGCGGCTATGTGGATGTCTCTGATGTCGAGGTTGTTCCAGTCTATTGTCCCTGCCGGGGCCTGCTTGTGCTCCTTTTGGAAATTCATCATCCGGAATGACATCCCGTCGATGTCCACCCTCCGTATGTCGAATACATTCTTGTCCCTCTTTTTCTTTTCGGGATTCTTCTTTATCCCGAACATTCTTTCGAGGTTGGTCCCGTTGTCCTCCACGACAAGATTCATTTCCGCATCCCTTATGTATGCACTCCAGACATGCAGCCCCTCCTGTTTCCGCAGGCCTTTCAGCGTGAATCTGGCTATGACATATTCTGCGGCGAACAGCGTGTCGTAAGCGGCCTCATTGAAAGGCTCCCTGTCGCGTACGGTCACATTCTTCAGCACGATGGTGTTGAACGGCTTCACATGGACCTTCTCATAGTCTATTTCCGCATCTATCTTGCCTGCAATGTTTTTCAGAAGTTTCTGGGAAAGGTATGTCTGCACCTGGGGAGTCTGTATCCCCAGAATCCCTGCAAGCACTAGGGCCGTCAGAGCGACAGCCGTCAACCATAATATTTTGAGCACTTTCTTGACCGTATGCCTTTCCCTTTTCGATTAAACTTACAAAGTTAATCAAAATACACTGCAAGCCGAGCGCAGAGGCAAATTTATTTGACTATTCATCAGATGACGGTCAAATGTCGGGGAAAAACCGTATTTTTGCCGAGCGAAAATTTTGTTATGGATATAATTCTCGGAATAGAGTCATCCTGCGATGACACTTCGGCAGCGGTCATAAAGGACGGCTGGCTCCTTTCAAATGTCCTGGCGAGCCAGGATGTCCACAAGGCCTACGGTGGAGTGATACCTGAACTCGCTTCGAGGGCACATCAGCTGAACATTGTGCCTGTGGTGAGCCAGGCGATAGACAGGGCGGGGATAAAGGCGGAGGACATCACTGCCATAGCCTTCACCCGCGGGCCGGGGCTTCTCGGCTCCCTGCTGGTGGGCACTTCTTTCGCCAAGGGGCTTTCGATAGCCCTGGACCGTCCCTTGATAGAGGTGAACCACCTGCAGGGGCATGTGCTTGCCAATTTCATAAAGCAGTATGACAAGGAAAATGTGCATCCTTCATTCCCGTATCTCTGCCTGCTTGTATCAGGAGGCAATTCGCAGATTGTCAGGGTGAACGGACCGCTGGACTTTGAGATTCTCGGCCAGACCATAGACGATGCGGTGGGGGAGGCTTTTGACAAATGCTCCAAGATGATGGGACTCGGCTATCCGGGCGGGCCGATCGTGGACAGGCTGGCCAAGTCCGGTGACCCGCAGCGCTTCCATTTCGCCAAGCCTCATGTGCCGGGACTGGACTACAGCTTCAGCGGCATAAAGACTTCCCTGCTTTATTTCGTGAGGGACCAGTTGGCCGCAGACCCTGAGTTCATGGAGAAGAACAAGGAGGACATCTGCGCAAGTTTCCAGCGCACCCTGATAGAGATACTTATGGACAAACTCATCAAGGCCGCCAGGCAGACCGGTATCAGGGAAATAACCATAGGAGGCGGGGTGTCTGCCAACAGCGGGCTGCGTGCCGCCGTCACTGAGGAGGGGCGCAAGAGAGGATGGAAGACATATCTTCCTGAGTTCAAGTTCACCACCGACAATGCGGCCATGATAGCCATAGCCGGGTATTTCCACTATCTCAACGGGGAAAGGACAGGCCTGGATGTGGCCCCCGTGTCCCGCATAGCAGATTTTTAATTAATAAAATGAGTCCGATGAGTTTCATCGGACAACCTTTTAAGGAGCAGGATGAATCCTGCGACAGTCCTCCCGGAGAGGGTCGTGAGCGGTTTATGAGAATGTCCGGTGGACATTCGAAAGCGAGCAGCAAAGGAGGGTGACGCCCCTTAGTAAGGGGCATGTCGCGGAGCGACTGGGGAT
>JADIMO010000137.1 GCA_017694755.1 Candidatus Cryptobacteroides merdavium | reverse complement strand
CGACAAAACCCACTTGCGTGACCTGTTCGACAAGACTAATTTCAATGATGTCAAAGATCTAAATGATCCCCTGATTCCGGGGCTTTTTGATTAATTGTTTAACTCGTCCCATTTTAACGGGACACTAATGTCCAATCATCATGAAAACAACCTTTAACAGATTCCTGTATGCTGCCATGGCAATATCAGCTGCAGTTGTCATGGCGTCTTGCGAAAAAGAGACGCAGGGAGGGGAAGATCCGCAACCTGAACCCGAACCTACAGAACCGGTACAGCTCGCCACACCTGAACTGAGCGTCGAGAATCAGACCAGCACATCATTCACAGTCACATGGAAAGCAGTCAGCAACGCAGACTCATATACCTACACCCTGAATGACGGCACTGCACAGACCACCACATCAACTTCCGCAGAATTCAGTGAGCTTGCCGCCGGCACCTATACCGTCAAGGTAATGGCCACCTCCGAAGACGAAGACTACACTGATTCAGAATGGGCATCGGTAAGCGTGACACTGGAAGAGGCAGTAGAGGAGACTTTCAATCTTGAAGTATTCCTGGATGAATTTGATGCATACACCAGATACAACAGCCTCTGGTACATTATAACCGGCAGTGGCGTTTCCGCCGTAAAATACTGCTGCACAGACAATGTCGGTCTTTCTGAAGAAGTTGTCATCAATGCACTGGTTTCAGGTTCGGAAAATGAAGGAATATATTCGTTAGGGAGTGATGAACTTGCAATGCTCGCGACACCTGAGGGATTCAGTTCCGGTTTCATAGGGCTTGATTCTGCTACAGAATATGAATTAGACTTCTATGTAACATTTGCAAGCGGCCAAAGCACTCTTTACAGGGAAAGCATAACTACCGAAAGTGCTCCTGACGCCGGAGAAGAAGTTGAAAAATGGCTGGGCACATGGACCATATCATCAGACAAATCTTTCAGTTGGGTAGCAGACGGCCAGTCATATTCAATACAGGTTGAAGACTCGCCTATGTCAGGGACCATAACAATATCTGCCGGAACAGGGAATCAGGTCGTCATTGACGGGTTAAGCGCATTAGGTGAAGGTGCAACTACAACGGCAAATGTGACTGCAGACGGCAAGCTGGAACTGACAAACAACCTGGCAATAGGAAGCGCTGATGAAGATGGGTATGTTCCAATGTGGGCAGCCGTAGGTGAGCTAAGCACAGGCGGCTATTCTGTCATAAACGGTAATTTTATACCGTTCTCCTTCACATTGGAAGGCGACACGGCAACAGGAACGCCATATGTCGGGACCATTCAAGGCGGTGCGACATTTACTATCGTCAGCTACGAAATATTCGCAATAAATATGAGTTCCGGATATCTTGACATAATGACTTTAGGCCCGACATACGCAGGCGCAATAACATTGACAAAACAGGCAGCCTCATCTTCCGCAATGCGGATGATTCCGGCCAAAACTGCAAAAAAAACAACATTAAAGGCATTCCACAAAACAGGCATGACAGTATTGCATGCAAACTGAATACTCAGGACAATATATAATAGATGGGGGCACTGTCTGAAGTGCCCCTATTTTCATGTCTGACGAACGGAATCCACCGATTGGCAACTCGTCTGACATCTCTATTACACCTCACCATAAAAAATGGCCACAACTGAAGACCTTACAAGAAATCTGAAGTTTTCAGAGAACAGAATCATTTCAATTTATTATCATATCGGAATAAAATATCACAAATTATTTCTACTTTTGTAGATTGGGGTTACGGAAAACGGAACGGGCATTCAACGATGTCAAGGAACGCGTGCGGGAGAAAAGGAGAAACCGGAAAATATAAACACACAGCATATCATGAAGCACTTTTCATTACCGAAAGACGGAGGGCTGATTGAAAACGGCCTGCCGAAAGATATCCTCCACAGCTACGAGAAAATACCTGCCGAAATCTATGACACGGCGGAAAATGCATGCTCTGACCTTGCCGGAATAATAATTTCCGCAATCAAGGAGCATCAGGGAGATGTATTCAGACTGGGACTAAGCACAGGTACTACGCCTGTGACCCTTTACCGGGAACTTGTGAAAAGACATACTGCAGGAGAAGTTTCCTTTGCCAATGTGGAGGTTTTCAGCATTGACGAGTACTACCCTGCCGGTTCCGGAGAAAGACAGAGCAGGAATTTCAGGCTTTATGATGAGTTCCTGAACCTCGTGGATGTCAAGAAAGAAAATATACACATCCCGGACGGAAATGTCAGCAAGGACAGAATCACGGAATATTGCGCTGACTACGACAGGGCCATTTCAGGTCTTGACCTCCTTATCTTAGGTGTAGGAGAACAGGGCCAGATCGGCTTCAATGAGGCCGGTTCCTCCGACAAGAGCCGTACAAGGACCGTCCTTCTCTCATATAAGTCAAGGAAGGCCCAGTCAAGGAATTTCAACGGCAATATAGCAGACACTCCGAAAACAGCCATCACCATAGGCATAGCCACTATCATGAGTGCCAAACGCATCATCCTGATGGCATGGGGAGAAGACAAGGCCCAGGTCGTAAAAGACGTGGCAGAAGGGCCTGTGACCCCGACCTGTCCGGCATCATTCCTCCAAAGGCATGAAAATATCCGCTTCTTTACGGACGACAATTCCAGCAGCATGCTGACAAGGGTTGTGGCCCCGTGGCTTGTAGGTCCTTGCGAATGGACTCCAAAATTCGTCAGAAAGGCAGTTGTATGGCTCTGCGAGACCGTCCACAAGCCGATTCTCAAGCTGACTCACCAGGACTATATCGAAAACGCCCTCGGAGAGCTTCTTGAAGAAAAAGGTGCATACGACAAGATCAACATAGATGTGTTCAACGACCTGCAGCACACCATCAGCGGATGGCCGGGCGGCAAGCCGAACGCAGATGACTCCACCAGACCTGTATCATCCACACCGTTCCCGAAAAGGGTGGTCATCTTTTCTCCGCATCCTGACGACGACGTGATTTCGATGGGAGGAACATTCATCCGCCTCGTGGAACAGGGACACGATGTGCATGTGGCCTATGAGACATCAGGAAATGTGGCTGTGCATGACGACGTGGTGCTCCAGCACATGGACACGGCACACGAACTCGGTTTTGCCGACAAATTCGATGAGGTCAAGGCTATTGTCGCAAGCAAGAAACCGGGCGAACCTGAACCGAGGCCGCTCCTTGACATAAAGGCATCCATCCGCCGCGCAGAAGCCCGTGCTGCAGTAAGGTCATTCGGCCTGAACGAAAACACCAACGCCCACTTCCTTAATCTTCCGTTCTACGAGACCGGCGGAATCAAGAAAGGAGAGAGGACTCAGAAGGACATTGACATAATCATTGACCTGCTCCAGAAAGTACAACCGCACCAGATATATGTTGCAGGTGACCTGGCCGACCCGCACGGGACCCACAGGGTATGCACGGAAGCTGTGCTCGAAGCCCTCGATCAGCTCAAGGGCGAAGAATGGATGAAGGAATGCCATGTATGGCTCTACAGGGGAGCCTGGATGGAATGGGAGCTCGGAAAGGTGGACATGGCCGTACCTCTCAGCCCTGACGAAGTGATCAAGAAGCGCCACGCCATCTACAGGCATGTATCCCAGAAAGACATAGTGCCGTTCCCTGGAGATGACTCCCGGGAATTCTGGCAGAGGGCAGAAGACAGGACACAAAACACGGCAAGGCTCTATAACGACCTTGGAATGGCAGAATATCAAGCCATCGAAGTGTTCGTGAAACTGTTCTGACGGGCAGATTCCCGGGCGGCGAAAAGACCGCATAAGGCAGAATGACAAACAAATAATGATAAACATATGCAGTCAGAAGAACCGTATGATAATGACAGGTTTCGGCAAGTCCGGAGATCCGGGAACTTCTGACGGCATGAAATAAAAACAAAAATATGAGACTTATAATAGAAAACGACGACAAGAAAGGCTCAGTATGGGCAGCACGATACATTGTATCAAAAATAGAGGCAAAGGCAGAGGTTACAGACAAGCCGTTCGTCCTCGGACTTCCTACCGGCTCCACTCCGATAGGCACATACCAGGAGCTGATAAGAATGCATAAGGCAGGCGAAGTATCGTTCAAGAATGTCATCACATTCAACATGGACGAATATGTCGGGCTTCCGGAATCCCATCCGGAAAGCTACCACTCATTCATGGCAAGGAATTTCTTCGACCATGTGGACGTGCCGAAGGAGAACATCAACATCCTCAACGGGAATGCCCCGGACCTCGAGGCGGAATGCGCTTCCTATGAAGCAAGAATTGCCGCAGCAGGAGGAATCGACCTGTTCATGGGCGGCGTGGGAGAAGACGGACATCTTGCCTTCAACGAGCCGTTCTCATCCCTCGTGTCACGCACAAGGGTGAAGACACTCACCTACGACACCATCCTCGTGAACTCCAGATTTTTCGACAACGACATCAGAAAAGTGCCTAAACACGCCCTCACCGTAGGCGTAGGGACAGTGCTCTCCGCCAGGGAAGTTCTCGTCCTCGCTTTCGGACACAAGAAGGCCCGTGCCCTGCAGCAGGCTGTTGAAGGTGCTTACTCACACACCTGCACGCTTTCAGCACTCCAGGCTCACCCTCACGGCATCATCGTCTGTGACGAGCTCGCTGCAGGAGAACTCAAGGTAAACACCTACAGATATTTCAAGGACATAGAGAAAGACAATCTCTGATCCTGTCCCGACTATGCAAGGGAAAAATGCCGTTCATAAAGCGACGGCAAAAATTCTTCCACAAGAAAAAGGGACCCGGTTCACTTTATGGACCAGGTCTCTTTTTCTTTATCAGGCACAAGACAATCCCCGACATTCAAAAGACAAAAGACTGATTCATTCATCAATATCAGCAAGTTTCCGAAAAACATTGCTAACTTTGTGCCCGCCTGTATGAACATTAGTCAGCAGGTCAGACATGTATAAATTACCATTAACCACATCATTCATGACAAGATTGAAATTGATCTGCCCTATGGCAGGAACGGCTGTCTTAGGAATGGCTGCAGTTGTATCATGTCAGCAGAAAGACAGCAAAAACGGCCCATACAACATCGTCTACATAATGACTGATGACCACACGGCCCAGATGATGAGCTGCTATGACACCCGTTACATGGAGACACCGAATCTGGACCGCATTGCCGCAGACGGGGTAAGATTCACGAACAGTTTCGTGGCAAATTCATTAAGCGGGCCGAGCAGGGCCTGCATGCTCACCGGGAAACATTCATGCGCAAACAGATTCTACGACAACACCACCTGCGTGTTCGATTCCACCCAGCAGACATTCCCCAAGCTGCTCCAGCAGGCCGGATACCAGACGGCAGTAATAGGGAAATGGCATCTGGAAAGCATGCCGACAGGATTTGATTACTGGGAGATCGTACCGGGACAGGGAGACTACTACAACCCGGACTTCATCACCATGCAGAACGGGACAGTTCACAGACACGGATATATTACAGACATCATCACTGACGATGCCATAGACTGGATGGAAAACGGGAGGGATAAGGAAAAGCCGTTCTGCCTGCTCATCCACCACAAGGCCATACACCGCAACTGGATGGCGGACACGACATACCTTTCCCTGTATGAGGACAAGACATTCCCTCTTCCGGAAACATTCTACGATGACTATGCAGGAAGACCGGCTGCGGCAGCACAGGAAATGAGCATAGAAAAAGACATGGATCTCATATATGACCTCAAGATGCTGGCTCAGGGGAAAGACTCCAGGCTAAAACGCACATACGAAACGATGCTCAGCCGGATGGATAAGGAGCAGAGAGCCGCCTGGGACAGGTTCTACAATCCGATAATCGAAGATTTCATAAAGAAAAACCCTCAGGGCAAGGAACTTGCCGAATGGAAATTCCAGAGATACATGAGGGACTACATGAAGACCGTCAAGTCCCTTGACGAAAATGTCGGCCGTGTCCTTGACTATCTTGAGCAGGAAGGGCTCCTGGAAAACACCCTTGTGGTCTACACCTCCGACCAGGGATTCTACATGGGAGAACACGGATGGTTCGACAAGAGGTTCATGTATGAGGAATCCATGCGCACCCCTCTCATAATGAGACTTCCGGACCGTTTCAAGAGAGAAAACGGACTGGAGGCAGACGGAGCAAATAAGGGAAAGCCACGTGACATTCCTGAACTGGTACAGAACATAGACTACGCTCCGACCTTTCTCGAACTCGCAGGAGCGGAAATTCCTGATGACATACAAGGGGAATCACTCGTGCCCCTCCTCAAAGGAGAACACCCGGACACATGGCGCGATGCACTCTACTACCATTTCTATGAATACCCTGCCGAGCACATGGTGAAACGCCATTACGGCATCCGCACCGACAGATACAAGCTCATCCACTTCTATAACGACATCGACGAATGGGAGCTGTTCGACCTGCAGTCCGACCCGCAGGAGCTGCACAACCTCTACGGTCAGGAAGGCTATGAAACCGTCACCGAAGGCCTCAAATCCCGCCTCCTTGACCTCCAGGAACAATATGATGACCCTGTACGCTTCTCCCCGGACAGGGACAAGGAATAAACAGATTCTGGGTCATGCCCGGAATGCCCCCAATGGGTGCTTTTGCGGATAATCATTGAAAATAAAAAACCGACCCGGAAACGGATCGGTTTTTTATTTTTAATATGGAACCGGCAATCCAGTCACCGGCAATCCATACAGAATTACTCTGCCTTGTTCTCTTCTGCAGAAACCTCGGCGGCCGGAGCCTCAGGAGCAGCCTCTTCAGCCGGAGCGGCAACAGCAGGAGCCTCAGCCTTAGGAGCCTCGACAGCAGGAACTGCAGACTTCTTTGAACGGCTGCGGCGTGTACCGCTCTTCTTGGTCTCCTTCTTAGGTGAGGATGCAAGAGCTGCCTCGTTGAAGTCAACAAGCTCGATGAGGGCCATATCGGCTCCGTCACCCTGCCTGAAGCCTGTCTTGAGAACGCGGGTGTATCCGCCCGGACGGTCAGCGACCTTAGGTGCAATCACGCGGAACAGTTCAGTGACAGCGTATTTGTTCTTAAGATAGCTGAAAACCATACGGCGAGAATGAGTTGAATCTTCCTTTGATTTTGAGATGAGAGGTTCAACATACATCCTGAGTGCCTTTGCCTTGGCTACCGTGGTCTCGATCCTTTTATGGAGGATGAGGGACGTCGCCATGTTGGCAAGCATGGCCTTGCGGTGCCCGCTCTTGCGACCAAGGTGATTGATTGCTTTATTGTGCCTCATATTTATACAGTCTTTTTCTTGGGTTCGATATTATATTTGGTAACGTCCATTCCGAATGAAAGCTTCATCTTCTCCACCAGGAGATCGATCTCGTTGAGAGACTTCCTTCCGAAGTTCCTGAACTTCATGAGCTCGGACCTCGAATATGAAACCAGGTCAGCGAAAGTATCAATGTCGGCAGCCTTCAGACAATTGTAGGCCCTCACTGAAAGCCCCATGTCGGAAAGCTTGGTAAGAAGAAGATGCCTCATGCGGAGAGATTCTTCATCCAGCTCCTTTGACTCGGACTCGACGGCACTCTCCAGGGAGAGTTTCTTCTCGTCCGTGAACAGCTTGAAATGGTAGATAAGGATATTGGCTGCATCCTGAAGAGCCAGCTTCGGAGAAATGGAACCGTCAGTGACGATCTCCAAAGTCAGCTTCTCATAGTCAGTCTTCTGTTCCACACGCCAGTTCTCCACTGTCCAGTTCACATTCTTGATCGGAGTGTAGATGGCATCCACCGGAATGGTTCCGATAGGAGTGTCAGGATCCCTGTTCTCGTCGGCAGGGACAAATCCGCGGCCCTTGCCGATGGTGAGGGATATCTCCAGCTTCACAGCCGTTTCAAGAGAGCAGATATGGAGTTCCGGATTCAACACCTTGAAAGAAGACAATCCCTTTGAAATATCTTCAGCGGTGAATTCCTGCTTGCCGCTGATCACGATGTTTGCCACCTCAGAGTCTACTGTCTCCACCATTCTCTTGAATCGCACCTGCTTGAGGTTGAGGATGATGTCCTGCATACCCTCGATCACGCCCGGAATGGTGGCGAACTCCTGGTCCACGCCGGAGATACGGATCGAATTGATAGCAAAACCTTCCAGAGAAGACAACAATATCCGGCGGAGCGCGTTACCGATGGTCTGTCCGTATCCAGGCTCCAACGGCCTGAACTCGAACCGGCCGACGGTGTCCGTCCCTTCGAGCATTATCACCTTGTCCGGCTTCTGAAATGCTAAGATTGCCATGTTAATGTTTTTTTAAGGTGTTAATTATTACTTGGAGTACAACTCGACGATAAGCTGCTCGTTGATGTTCTCCGGAATCTCCTCCCTTACAGGGACATTGAGATATTTTCCTGTGAGAGTCTTTGCATCGAACTCAAGCCATGAGTATCTTGATGCGGAAGCAGCGCTGTTCTGAATGACTTCAAGGCTCTTTGAACGCTCCCTTACGGCAACGACGTCACCCGGCCTCACATTGGCTGAAGGGATGTTGCAGACCTCACCGTTGAGGGTTACATGACAATGTGTCACAAGCTGTCTTGCAGCAGCCCTTGTAGGTGCTATGCCGAGACGGTACACGATGTTGTCAAGACGGGATTCAAGAAGGATGATAAGGTTCTCACCTTTCTGTCCCTTCATGCGGGAAGCCTTCTCGTAAGTGTTGCGGAACTGTCTTTCAAGCAGGCCATAGGTATATTTTACCTTCTGCTTTTCCTTCAGCTGAACACCGTACTCGGAAGTCTTCTTGCGCTTCCTTGCCAGACCGTGCTGTCCCGGAGGGAAATTCCTCTTCTCAAAATATTTGTCAGTACCGAAAATCGGTTCTCCGAATTTGCGTGCGATCTTTGTTTTTGGTCCAGTATATCTTGCCATGGTAATTTATCTTTATCAATTACAGAATTAAACTTTACGACGGCCTTTTGGTCTACAACCATTGTGTGGCATTGGAGTGACGTCGATTATCTCCGTAACCTCGATACCTGCACCGTGGATAGTCCTGATGGCGGACTCACGCCCTGCACCAGGTCCCTTTACATAAGCCTTCACCTTACGGAGACCGAGGTCATATGCTGTCTTTGCAGCATCGGCAGCAGCCACCTGTGCGGCATACGGAGTGTTCTTCTTGGAACCCCTGAAACCGCTCTTTCCGGCAGACGACCAGCTGATGACCTGGCCCGCATTGTTAGTAAGGGTCACGATCACGTTGTTGAAGGTCGATGAAATATGGGCTTCTCCATAAGCTTCAACCTTGACAACTCTTTTCTTATTTGTTGTTGATGTCTTCTTTGCCATAATTCATCAATTGTTATTTGGTTGCTTTCTTCTTGTTGGCAACGGTCTTCTTCTTGCCTTTTCTTGTACGGGCATTGTTCTTCGTGCTCTGTCCGCGTACCGGAAGGCCGAGACGATGGCGTATGCCCCTGTAGCATCCGATATCCATCAGACGCTTGATGTTCATCTGGACTGCGGAACGGAGCTCACCCTCGATCTTGTACTCCTGGGCGATGACCCCACGGATACCGGCAATCTGCTCGTCGTTCCAGTCCCCGACCTTTATGTCATAATCGATGCCCAGCTGTGAAAGGATCTTTCTTGCAGAACTGCGCCCGATACCGAAGATATAGGTAAGACCTATCTCTCCTCTCTTGTTGTTAGGTAAATCAACACCGGCTATTCTTGCCATAATCTATCTTTACTTTATTGTTATACAAATCAACATTATCCCTGGCGCATTTTGAACTTAGGGTTCTTCTTGCAGATCACGTAAAGACGGCCTTTGCGCTTTACGATCTTGCAGTCTTCACTGCGCTTCTTGATGGATGCCTTTACTTTCATTATCGTAGGTTTTATTTATATCTGAAAGAAATTCTTCCTTTTGTCAAATCGTACGGTGACATTTCAACCTTCACCCGGTCACCCGGCAGAATCTTGATGTAGTTCATCCTCATCTTTCCTGAGATATGGGCGATTATCACATGGCCGTTTTCCAATTCGACCTTGAACATCGCATTGGGCAGAGTCTCTATGATGACTCCTTCCTGTTCTATAGCTGACTGTTTTGGCATTAAGATATCACTTTTGGATTCAACAATTATTTTCAATGTATTCAAAGGTTGACAGCTGCTCAGGGGCTCCTTTCCTGACAACAACCGTAAGCTCGAAATGCGCTGACTTCTTCCGGTCCGCAGTATGCACTTCCCAGCCGTTGTCGGCAAGGTAGACACCCCGTGTACCGGCGTTGATCATCGGTTCGATACATATCGTCATCCCGTCGGTGAGCTTCGCACCCTTGCCCGGCTTGCCGTAGTTCGGCACCCCCGGATTCTCGTGCATGTTCCTTCCGATTCCGTGTCCTTCCAGTTCGCGGACTACGGAGAACCCGAATGACTCCACATACGATTGTACCGCGTGTCCAATGTCGCCTGTCCTGTTTCCATGCACAGCCGCCGCAATACCTCTGTAGAGGGACTCTTTCGTGACATCGAGGAGCTTTCTGGTCTCTGCATCCACCTCCCCTACCGGGAAGGTGTACGCAGAGTCACCGTTATAGCCCTTGTATAATGTCCCGCAGTCCACGGATACGATGTCGCCTTCCTTGAGCACGTAGTCCGAAGGGAATCCATGCACGACAACATCATTCACAGAGATGCAGAGAGCTGCAGGAAAGCCTTCATATCCCAGAAAACTCGGTATAGCTCCGTGGTCACGGATAAAGGCCTCGGCCACCCTATTCAACTCGAGAGTTGTCACACCTGGGGCAACCACCTTACCGACCTCCGCCAATGTCTTGGATACGAGAATGGCATTCTCGCGCATCAGCTCTATCTCTTCTTCTGTCTTCGGCTTTACCATCTTCCAATGAACCCGTTGAAATTACATTCCGGAACGGCCTTTCAGACGCCCGGTCTTCATCAGTCCGTCATAGTGACGCATAAGCAGGTGGCTTTCAATCTGCTGGAGAGTATCCAGTACGACACCCACAAGAATCAGGAGGGAAGTACCTCCGTAAAAGCTCGCAAACTGGTTGTTCACACCGCACAGCATTGCAAATGCAGGGAGTATGGCGATCAGACCGAGGAAAACGGATCCCGGAAAGGTAACCCTCGACATGATGGTGTCAAGATATTCCGCAGTCTTCTTGCCGGGCTTCACCCCAGGGATGAAGCCCCCGTTCTTCTTCATGTCCTCCGACATCATGGTCGGGTTGACAGTCACGGCAGTATAAAAATATGTAAAAACCACAACAAGGAAGAAGAAGACAAAATTGTACCAGAAACCGGTATAATTGCTCATCACTGCAGCGAATCCCCTCGTGGCATCAAACTTCGAGAAGATCAGAGGGAACAGCATGAGTGCCTGGGCAAAGATGATAGGCATCACACCGGCTGCATTGATTTTGATGGGAATATACTGGCGGGCACCGCCGTACTGCTTGTTGCCCACAACCCTCTTTGCATACTGTACCGGAACCCTCCTTGTAGCCTGGACAAGGGCGATGGCAGCAACAAACACAAAGAAGAGTATGATGAGCTCAACCACGAGAAGGAGAAGTCCGCCTGCTGTGGAATTGACCTTCTCTCCGATCTCGGCAGTGAGGGCATAAGGAAGACGGGCGATGATACCCACCATGATGATGAGGGAGATTCCGTTTCCGATGCCGCGATCAGTGATACGCTCTCCGAGCCACATCACGAACATGGTTCCGCCGATAAGGATGACGGTGGAGACAAGGTTGAACATGAAGTTGCTCCATCCGAGACGGTTGATCGCAAGGAATGCCTCCTCAGGGATCTGGCTGTGGAGAGATGCCATGTAGGCTGGTCCCTGGATGCACAGGATCGCGATGGTGAGGTACCTGGTAAGCTGATTCATCTTCCTGCGGCCGCTCTCCCCCTCCATCTGAAGTTTCTTGAAGTAAGGGACGAAAACACCGAGGAGCTGGATCACGATGGACGCCGAGATATATGGCATCACACCCAAAGCAAAGATCGAAGCGTTGCCGAAGGCTCCTCCAGAGAACATGTTCAACAGGCCTACAAGACCTGTCGAAGCATTGTCCTGAAGATTTGCCAGCATGGTGGAATCTATGCCCGGAAGCACGATGAAGCTTCCGAGACGATAGACCATCAGGAGGAGAAGCGTATAGCCGATCCTCTTGCGCAGCTCTTCAATCTTAAAGATGTTCTTGATTGTCTGTATAAACTTCTTCATCTTTATTCGATAGTTACAGCCTTACCGCCGGCAGCCTCAATCTTGGCTACAGCCGACTTGGAGAACGCATTTGCCGTCACCTCAAGCTTTGCCGTAAGCTCACCGTTTCCGAGAATCTTCACGAGATCCTTGCCGGAAGCAAGACCTGCCTCAACGAGAGTGTCGAGAGTCACCACATTGACACCGGTCTTCTCAAAGAGAGCCTGGAGAGCCGAAACATTGACAGCGGCATACTCCACTCTGTTAGGACTCTTGAACCCGAACTTAGGCAGCCTTCTCTGGATAGGCATCTGGCCTCCTTCGAAACCGATCTTGCGGGAATATCCTGAACGGGCCTGTGCTCCCTTGTGTCCGCGGGTTGATGTGCCGCCACGGCCTGAACCTTCTCCACGGCCGAGCCTTCTCTCCCTTCCTCTGGAACCTTCAGCAGGTGTAAGATTATGTAATTTCATCTGTAATTCCTCCAAATTAAATTTCCTCTACTTTCACCAGGTGAAGAACCTTCTCAAGCATGCCCTTTGAGACAGGAGTAAGTTCCACCTCTACGGTCTGATGCATTCTGTGGATTCCGAGAGACTGAAGATTTGCAATCTGCCTCTTGCTGGCTCCGTTCTTGCTTTTGATCTGAGTTATCCTGACTTTTGCCATTTCTCGTTCCTCCTTCATTAACCTTTAAACACTCTGCTCATAGGAATTCCGCGAAGCCCGGCAACAGTATAGGCGTCTCTCATTTCTGCAAGAGCGGCCACAGTGGCCTTCACGAGGTTGTGAGGGTTGGAAGAACCTTTGGATTTTGCAAGCACATTATGAATGCCCACAGACTCGAACACTGCACGCATTGCACCGCCGGCCTTCACTCCTGTACCAGGGGCAGCCGGTTTCATGAACACTCTTGCACCGCCGAACTTGGCTTCCTGCTCGTGAGGTATGGTCCTGTTGAGAACCGGAACCTTCACCAGATTCTTCTTCGCATCTTCAATTCCTTTCGAAATCGCCGTAGTGACCTCGTTTGCCTTTCCGAGACCATAACCGACTACTCCGTTCTCGTCACCGACCACAACAATGGCAGCAAAGCTGAAGTGACGGCCACCCTTTGTGACCTTGGTCACTCTCTTGATGGCTACCAATCTGTCTTTCAACTCAAGATC
>JADIMO010000136.1 GCA_017694755.1 Candidatus Cryptobacteroides merdavium | reverse complement strand
CTGAGCAGGCGGCGGACGGAAACGGTGACGGCGAGGGTGGCGAGGCAGGATGCCATGACCATCCAGAAGAAACCGGTGTAGCCGAGCCATTCCTGAAGGTAGCCGGCGACCATGCCGGGAAGCATCATGCTGAGGGCCATGAAGGCGGTGCAGATGGAATAGTGGGAAGTCTTGAATTCGCCTTCGGAGAAATGCATCATGTAGAGCATGTAGGCGGTGAAACCGAAGCCATAGCCGAACTGCTCGATGAGGACGCAGAGGCTGATGACAAGGATACTGTGCGGCTGGAACATGCTCAGATAGACGAATGTCAGGCACGGGAGGGTCATGCTGAGAGCCATAGGCCAAAGCGACCTCTTCAGGCCCAGGCGGGAAGCGGCGATGCCGCCGATGATGCCGCCTATGGTGAGCGCGGCGACACCTACAGTCCCGTAGACAATGCCCACATTTTCCGTGGAGAGGCCCAGGCCGCCGATGTCCTCTGGATCAAGCAGGAAGGGATTCATCATCTTCAGGAGAAAGGCTTCCGGAAGACGATACAGGAGCATGAAAAGGATGGCAATCCACACATGTCTTTTCATGAAGAATGTGGCAAAGGTGCGGCCGAATTCGCGGAAAATCCCGACAACCCTGCCTGACATGGACCGGACAGGCACATGAGTGCGGCCGGGACCGGTCCGGACATCTGCTGCCGGAGATGCATCCGGATCTGCTGACCTGCGGACAGGGTATCCGGATTCGAATCTACCGGAAAGCTCTTTCGGAAGGATTAACGAATGGTATAGGGTGAGGCAGGCGAAAAGGACTGCGCAGATGAGCATCGTGATGAACCATGCCCGGGGAATGTCGCCTGACGTTGTTTCCAGTATGCCGGCAATGACAACAAGGACACCCTGTCCGAAAATCGAGGCCAGACGATAGAAGGTGCTTCTGATGCCGACAAAAAGGGACTGGCGGCGGCTGTCAAGTGCAAGCATGTAATATCCGTCTGCCGCTATGTCATGGGTCGCCGAAGCGAATGCGGCAATCCAGAATATGACCAATGTCACCGAAAAGAGGGAAACAGGGGTATGGCCGGCTTCTATGACCTCCGGAGATGGGTGAGGCAGGGAAAATGCAGCCAGGGCAAATGCAACGGACATGACCACCTGCATAGCCACCACCCACCAGCGCTTGGTCCTGATGATGTCTACAAAAGGGCTCCAGAGCGGCTTTATCACCCACGGAAGATACAGAAGCCCGGTGTACATGGCCACATCACCGTTGGACATGCCCATATTCTTGAACATGATGACGGAAATCGTATTTACGATGAAATACGGTATGCCTTCGGCAAAATAAAGGGTAGAAACCCATGCCCAGGGAGAGATCTCCCCCTTGCCGTATGCTGCCTTTTCTTTCATAAAAACAACTCGATTATCTGTAATCAGATAATCATTTTTTTAACTCAATGAACGGAAAATATGGAAACGGAGGCGCCGGGATAATAATGGGAAAGGATTTCCCTGTAGAGGTACCCTTCAGAAGCCATGACGGCAGCCCCGATCTGACAGAGGCCGACACCGTGGCCCCATCCTGCTCCGGACAATACGATGCGGTCATCAAGATAATCCACAGTAAAGGCGGAGCTTTTCAGATGGGACTCTGAAAGGATTTTCCTTATCTCCAGTTCTTTCCCGACGACAAGGCTGCCATCCGTCCCTGAAATCTTCAGCAGGTCAATCCTGCCGGAAGGCCCCCTGTGCAGAGGGACCAGGGCCGTAATCAGACCGATCCTGCGGCCGCTCCTACGCTCCACAAGTTCGGAAAGCTCCTCCCGTCCGTATGAAATCCGCCATCTGAAGAAATCCGGACTTTCGCGGTCATAGTCGTTCAGCACCTGCGACAGAATCTCAGGGTCACCGGTGCTGCAGAATGCAGGGGAAGCCCCTGCCATTTCCGGATTCAGAATCCATTTCCGGGCACCTTCCTCAGTGGAAAGGTCAGGAATCACATTTTCTGAAGAGTCCATATTGCCGGAAGGCATATCCCGGACAGGGCGGAGATACGGCAGGTCCCGGTCTTCCCAGCAGGTGGAAAACCTTTCGGTCATTCCGCCGCAGCATTTGGAGAAACGGGCATCACACACCTCGCCGTCATACATGAGCACCTCGCCCCAGGTGGAATCAATGGCCTTCCTGACCGTCTTGCCTGTCGCCCTGGTCAGCCCCTGGTATCTCTGGCAATGGTCATCCGCACAGACATCGAAATCGGAATGATCCTCATGGTCATACCATTTCACCAGCACATCAGCATTTTCCGTAGCAGAATCATGGCGGCCGTCTTCCGTCATCATTTCCCCGGCGGTTCTTTCCGTCATGTCCGGGCTCTCTGAGCGGTCATACCCGGCACTCCCCTTCCTCGCGGCAATCCTGGACATCACCCACGAACGGGAAATCACGGCATGCGCCTTCAGCAGCTCCAGAGACGAAGTAGACTTCATTTCCGAAGAAATCACGCTGAGAAGATAGTCTTCAACTCCTATTATATTTATGGCAAGCAGTTTGTCTCCCGCCACGGTTATCTTCAGGGCACCGGCAAAGCGCTGGTCCTCCTTCCTTTCCCAATGGAAACCGACACCTATAGTCACCCCGTGAAGGACAAAACCCGGCTCGGCAAACATGGTTGAAGGAGTCTGTTCCTCGAAATAAAGCTCATCGTACAAGGCCCCGTCATATTCTATCTTGCCGTCATTCCATGCCGCCTTCCTGACTCCCGCCCCATCGGACAGTATCTCGAAGACTATCTCCTGAGCAGACATAAGCCCCACAGACAGAAGAGGCTGGGCTCTTTGGAGGCGCCTTATCATCATATCCTCCCCTTCCGGGGAAACGGCAACTTCATCAAGCACTTCCGACAGCAGCTCCGGTGTCACCCCCTCATAGTCCGCCCTCTCCGGCATCACGAAAAAACCGGCCATGTCGGCACATCCGGGGCTCATCATAAGCCGGTCAGGACCTTCCGAAAAATAATGGTGCGGCCTGTGCCTCTCCCTGAACATGACGGCAGAGCGGTATTCGCCGCCGGAATACCAGACAAGGAGATTGAACATCGGTTCGTTGTCCCCTTCCCGGACAGGAGCACAGTCCAGGAGCCTGTAGAAAAGCTTTGCCATGGACTTCGCTGTCCTTGCCCTCAAGGCGAACACGCCGCGGGCATATTTCCGGTAATGGTACAGTTCGGCTTCCTTGACGGAAGAAAGGTACTCCAAGACACCGTCCGTACCGCATTTTCCCGTCTTTACATCATCCTCATAAAGACCCATGCGTGAACTTTCCAGAGGATGAAGACCGTCCATCAGGCCGTCAATGTCCTGCTCCAGAGGCATCACGCCCTTCAGTGCTGCCTGAAAATGATGGTGGTCCGGGGCAGAGGCTCCGCATTTCGGACCGTTGTACATGAACACATGGTCCTGCCATGTCTTCGCCATATCGAGCACATCCACATACCTTTTCCATATCGACTGATCGCAATGCCTGTCCATCGCTATCACAAGATGTTCATGGAAAATGGGATACGGATTGACCAGGATGTCATATTTCTTGCCTTTGCGGCCGTCGAACCTCATGCTTATCTGACCGGAAGGACGGTTGTCCCGGCAGAGGAAACATTTTCTCTTCTGTACGGAAGCGGCATCGACCTTCGCGGCCGTGGACACGATTCTTGCCGGATTGAACTGCAGGGTGACCTGCAGCCCTCCGAGCACCATTGTCCTGACTGACGCATTTTTCAATGCCCTGTAATTGTCTCGTGCCAGCGGCCAGCGTGAAAGCTGGTCATTGGTGAAATTGTCCAAAGATTTCTTTTTCACTTGAAGATTCCGTTAGAAAGCATTGTGATTTTATTGATTGTCTGCAATATCAGTTCAGATCCCGCGACTGCGCCCGGGATGACTGAGCCTTGTTCATGGCAATCCTCGCCTCCAGCTCCCATGTCCTCAGCCTGTCCTTGTATAGATTGTTGGCATTCACCCTGTCCAGGTCAAGGGCGGCATCTGAATTGCCCTCCCATCTGCGGCAGCAATAGAGTACGTCATATATGCGTCCTATGCGGTATTCCCGGCTGATTCTCAAGCCCATGGCATAGTCCTCCCCATAGCTTGTGTCCGGGAAGCGGAATCTGCGCAGGAGAGAGGTGCGGAAAGCCCTCGGGGCACCGAGCCCGTTGATGCGCAAGGCATTGTTCCTTCCGTTTTCATCCGTCCACTCCCTGTGGTCAATCACACCCGGAGGAATCGGCTTCATGTTGAAATCCGTCATCTGATATGACCCTATGACCATTGAGCAGGACTGCTCCTCAAAGGCTGCCACTATCTTTGCCAAAGTGTCCGGGCCTGAATAGACATCATCGCTGTCCAGCTGCACCGCATATTTTCCGCATGCAGGACTGTCGGCGGCATAATTCCAGCAGCCTCCGATGCGCAGGTCGTGCCTCTCCGGGACGAGATGGACAAGGGCCGGACTTGAAGGGTCGGGGGTTCGGGTCCCGTCCGCACCTGAAACGTTTCCGGCAGAAGCATATTCCGCCACCATTTTTTCCAGCAGTTCAGAGGTGCCGTCCGTGGAATGGTTGTCCACCACTATCACATTGTACCTGAAGCCGCATTTCTGCAACATTGCGCTCTCCACGGCATCCCTTATGGTACGGACACGGTTGAATACGGGTATTATCACGGATGCAGTGACAGGGAAATCATCTTCGCCGGCAACTCGGCTGTCAGCCTGACGGGGACTGCCGCCAGTGCCGGAAATCATGTCCGATACCACCGATGCCTGAGTTTGTGTCCCGATGGCTGGAAGCGGTGCAAGCCATGCCCCGATGCGTTTCAGATGCCCGGTGCAGATCCGTTCCATTTCCAGCTGCACTTCCCTGTTCCTGGGGTCCACATAGTCGAACTGTTTCTCCCCTGACTTTCTGAAATCCACGGGGATGTCAGTATAGAGCATCTCATTGACATGAACTATCTTCTTCATCCTGAGCCTCAGGTCGTACAGTGCCCCGTAAAGATAATCCTCATCCATTCCGGCGACAGCCTTCCTGAATGAAGACGACCTGAAGACAAGCACCGGACCGAAATCGAAGTCATCCCTCAAAGCCCCCTTCTGGCAGTCTATGAGTGGGTGGCAAATCCTGCGTCCAGGCTCCTGTCCACCAGTCGACACCCCGTCCGGATGGTCCGGAACAAGGTCATAATGGTCGGAATAAAGCATGTCAGCACCGGTGTCCTCCGCCACGGAAATGAAACGGTCCAAAGCAAAGGCCCCTGCCTCCACAGGAGCAGGTCTTGTGCATATCAGCATGTACTTTGAAGAGACGGACTCCGCCAGATGCCTCAGAGAGGAAGTCATCCTGAACGGCTCACCGGAAATGACAGAAACCCCGGAAAAGGATACGCTGCAGCTGAACGCCTCTGTGACACGGGCAATGTCCGCAACAGGCATGTCCGGGACAAAACACTCTATACCATTGTTCATAAATTCAGATTTATTTTAACGTCAGTTCGACGAATTTATAATGCTCACTCCCAGGGAATTCGTCGAACCGTCGTTAAGGATTTCTTCGAAATCCATTTGTCTTAATCCTCAGTCGCTCCGCGACAGCCCCTTGTTAAGGGGCGTCACCCTCCTTTTTCCTCCCTGAATAGGGAGGACTGTCGCAGGACAAGTCCTGCTCCTTAAGCGGTTGTTCGATGAAATTCAATGAATTAAATTTCATCGAACTCACATTATTTTACTACAGCAGCGACAGCAGATTTTCACGGATCTTCATGAACTCTCCTTCAAAGTTAGGGGTAAAGAGTGATTTTCCCAAATTTTCATCTATCTCCTGCATCGTCCATCCGCGCACCTCATCAACCTCATCCAAGTCAGGATGCAGGCTGAATGTACCCACGGCGGCAAAGACATTCACAAGCTCCTTCTCCACTTCGGATTCAAATTCGTAGGAACGGAGCCAAACAGGATTGTATTCGCGGAAGCCCAGTTCCTCGGAAGATTCCCTGTAGAGGGCCTCAATTACGCTTTCTCCATAATCAACATGCCCGCCGACGGCAGTATCCCATTTCCCTGGCTGGATGTCTTTCTTTATGGAACGTTTCTGCAGGTAAAGGCGCCCTTCCCTGTCCAGTATATGCAGATGCACCACCGGATGGAGCGGTTTGGCTCCCGAATGGCAATAGGAACGGGACGCCCTGCCGATGACAACCCCGTTGGGGGCAATCACAGGAAAATATTCCGGCCTTCCGCTATGCGGTCCGCATGAAACATCCGGCACACCGCCCGGCTGTCCGGACACCCTCGCCCACGCCGTGGAGGAATCTGCAGCCGGGATAAGCGGAGCCAGCTCATCAGGATAAATCAGTTCAAACATATTCCAATACCATACATGCGCCGACAACCACGACAACGGCCAATATCAGCAGTTCTACATATTTTACAGGAGGCTTGCAGCCTTTTCCGGCAGCCCTGGCAGCCTCACGGAAAAATATGAACATGGCAGGGAGACAGGCAACGGCAAGCAGGATGTCTTCCGGAATATTGAAGATGACTATTTTGGATATGGCGATGACTGCCCAATGCACGATGAAGATGAAGGCGAAGAAATTGATCTTCCTGTTGAAAGCCATGAGCATTCCCAGCATATAGAGTGCCACCGCACTCGGCAGCATCGGAGTAGCCATTTCCGGAAATGAAAGTCCCCTTGCGAGCGATATCAGCGGATAGGCCAGAGGAAGGAAGAGCATCACCACACCCCACGGCCTGTATTTCCCGGACTTCTGGAAAGTCGAGAACCGGGTGGCAAGGTCATAGATCCATGCGACTGCGACAAGGCACCAGAAAATGGCCAAGACACTTGAATATTCACGGACCGCACCGAATTTCATGTAATAGACAAGGGCTATCCAGAGCGATACGACGACCATGTAGACCTTGACAGCAATCTTCACCCATGTCCGCGGGCGGAACCAGAGGACGGATGTAAGCACGGCGGCAACGGCGATGAAAACCGACTGCCACAGCCATGTCGCGGCATTGTAGGCCGCTATTGAATTCCAAAACGCTTCCATAAATATAACGTCAGTCCGACGAATTTATTATACTTAGCCCCAGGGAATTCGTCGGACTGTCGTTATGGATTTCTCCGAAATCCGCTTGTCTTAATCCCCAGTCGCTTCGCGACAGCCCCTTGTCAAGAGGCGTCACCCTCCTTTTTCCTCCCTGAATAGGGAGGACTGTCGCAGGATTACATCCTGCTCCTTAATAGGTTGTCCGATGAACTCATCGGACCCATTTTTATATGAATCTTGATCCGCGCGTCATTGAATTGGCCCGTTCCTTCAGAAGGAAGACAGGGAAAGTGGCTCCTACGGCCAGCATGAATATCACACTGAACGACACGGCACCATTGAATATCATGGCCTGCAGATATTCGCTGCCCTGGGTCGGGGAAGAAATCTCCTGAAGGAACATTATGAGCGAGAAGACCGTCTTGTAGGCGTATGTCCCGGGCACCATCGGCAGCAGGGCAGGGATATAGAGCACCGTCATCGGACAATACACCTTCCTTCCGCACCAGACGCTGCCGGTACCGATGATGAACGCAGCCACAAGCGACGCCGTGGCGATGTCCACGCCGAGGAATGTCATAAGGCAATACCTTGTTGCATGGCCTATTGCGGCAAGAAGGGCGATATAAGGGAAAGCCCTGAGCGGAGGGTCGGATATCGCTCCGAACCCCATTGCGGCCACAGCCGCAAACAATCCGTCAGAAATTATGTCTACTGCTATCATAACAGACTGTCCTTTACAAGCATGAGCGTGGCCGACATGCCTATTGCTATACATACTATCAGCATCAGCGCATTGACGAGACGGCTTATTCCTATCTGGATATGCCCGTCAGTGATGTCTATCACCCCGTTGATGAGCGGCACCCCAGGCACGAGGTAGAGAGCGCTGGTGGCAATCGCTATCTCCGCCGTCTTCAGTCCGAGGGACAGGGCAGTGGAGGCACAGAGCGAGGCCACAAAAGCCGAAATGATGAACACTATATAATGGTTCACTCCCTTCCGGGTCAGATGCTGCCGTGTGAAGAAACCTATGAGAGTGGCCGTGAAAGTGACCAGCATAGCCCAGATGTCCCCGCCGAAAAGCCTGCAGAACGAGGCATTTGCAAGGCTGGCCATGAAAAGCACGAACACCGGATTCATCCTCGGCTTGGACACCAATGCCTCAAACCGTTTATTGATTTCCTCAAGGGAGAGCTTCCCGTCATATGCAGCCCAGCTCAATGCGCTCAGGTCGGCATTCCATTCGAAACTTATCGGAAATGCGGGTATGTCCACAATCCGTGTATTCATGACGGATGTCCCCTTTTCACATACTGTCAGGGAAGCCGTCTTCTGTGAAGTATGGATATGGACATCCACGCCGAGGGCATCACCTATGCGCTTGCTGTTGCGCACCACCCTCGATGTGTGCACTCCTGCACCCAGCATATAAGAAAGATAGCGGGTTATGAAATCCGCTATCTGTGTAACATATTCCTGTGTCATCTACTTATGGGCTAAGCTACTGCTATGAGGATGAGTATCTGGGCCATAAGCACCCTCATGAACATCGCCAGAGGGTATACGGTGGCATAGCTTACGGAAGTATAGTCAGTGCCGTATGCATTCTGGGCGAACGCAAGCACAGGAGGGTTGGTGCAGCCTCCGGACACCAGACCGCAGATCTGATAGAAGTTCAGCTTGAATATCACCCTTCCGAGAATCGCTATGAGGGCCGTAGGGATAAGTGTGATGAGAGCACCGTAGAGAATCCACCAGTATCCGCCATTCACGATCGAGCTTACGAAATTCTCTCCTGCGCCGAGACCGACAGCCGCAAGGAAGATGGATATGCCTATTTCCCTGAGCATGAGGTTGGCACTCATGGTGGTATATGTCGTGATCTTCAGCTTCGGGCCGAAATATCCCAAAAGGATGGCTATAATGAGAGGGCCGCCTGCAAGTCCGAATTTGATGGCCTGCGGAATGCCCGGTATCATTATCGGAATGGAACCGAACAGCACGCCGAGGGCTATTCCGAAGAAGATAGGGATGAGGTTCGGATGGTTGAGACCTGTCCTGGAGTTGCCCACGAACTTTGCCACCTGGTTGATGTCCTTGTCATGTCCCACCACAAGCAGCTGGTCGCCCATCTGGACGATGAGGTCAGGATTGGCCACGAGATCGATGCCCCCGCGGTTGACCCTCGTGATGCTGACACCGTAATTGGTCCTTATCTTCAGTTCCCTGAGTTTCTTTCCTGTCATGGATGTCCTCGTGATGGTGAGCTTTCTCACGGCCATCGAAGCATCCAGCTTGTCCCATGCCTCCTTAGGCATGTCTATCTGCTCTCCGAAAAGCATTGTCACCGCTTCAAGCGAACTCTGGGCCGTCACCACAAGCACTGCATCACCCTCTTCAAGTACCGTAGACGCTACAGGGACCTTTACCACACCGTCACGGCTGACCCTTGATATGATGAACTTGTTTTCAATGGCATGGCTTGCTTCCAGTATAGTCTTCCCGAACACAGCGGGATTCTTGATGCGGAATGACACACGTTGCGGCGAGTCCATTCCGGTCTCCTTACTGTGCATTTCCATCTCTTCCTTCTTGAGGTCCACCCTGAAAATTGACTTTGTCAGCATCAGCACCAGAATGACTCCGAGTACGCCGACAGGGTATGCCACTGCATAGCCGGAAGCGAGGGATGAAGCCACATCAGAAGAGCCTATCTCATGGACGAACGATCCCGCAGTGGCATCCAGATATGTCTGCTGGGCCGCACCGAGACCAGGGGTATTGGTCACTGCACCGGACATCACACCTGTGAGAGTCACAAGATTCTCACCTGAAACAAGATGTATCACATAAGTGGTGATCACTCCGATTAGAACAAGGGCGACAGCCATAAGGTTAAGCTTGAGCCCGCCGCTCTTGAACGAATGGAAGAAACCCGGACCCACCTGAAGACCTATCGAAAACACGAAAAGGATGAGACCGAATTCCTTAAGGAAATGCAGAAGGGACGAATCGGCCCTGAAGCCGAAATGACTCAAAAGAATGCCCACAAAAAGAATCCATGTGGAGCCGAGCGAAATGCCCTTGATCCTGATCTTTCCGAGCAGAAGGCCGACAGCTATAACGAATGCCAGAAGCATTATCGAATGCCCGGTCCCCTGACCAAAAAACAATTCTTTCATAAAATATAATGTTTCAATAATTTAACTCTCTGTCACACTTCCTGTTCCGGTACGGCATCCCGTCTGCCGGCAAATCGGGCTCAGAACACCAGTTCTGCGCAAAAGGCCTGCCTTTCCCCGCAGACGCCTTCCACTATATAACGCAATGATTCCCCTTCTTCAGATTTCATTCTGAAAATGGAAACTGCTTCTCCTGGCCTTGTCTCATGGTTAAAATTGACCTTCAACTCTTTAAGCGGTCTTACGGAAGTCACGTCATAATCCAGGGCATCCATTGCCCATACAATATACATGGCATTATTGGTATGGCCGTTCAGGTCCACATCGGAATATGAAACGCGATGGTCAGCAACGAATTCCGGAGAAGCTCCCTTGGGCATCTGCACCTTGCCGCATGGTTCCGCCATCACATCCACCTTTCTCGCAGTGCCCTCGTCCATCGGACTGTCTGCCCCGCGTACTATCCTTCTCGTGTCCACATCTATCACAAGCCACGAGGAAGTCGCCTCCACCAGAGTGCTCCCGTCCGCGTCCGTCATCAGAAAATCACGCAGATAGAACATCATTGAAGGCCCCTTGTGCCATGTGTCGAGATTCACCTCCTCCCTCCATTTAGGGTGACGGCGGAAACGCACATGCATCCGGGACAGCACCCAGAGGGTCCTTGTCCTGGAAAGGTCGTCATACCCGAATCCGAGAATGTCGGCATGCCGGTTGGCAGCCTCCTGTGCAAAATCCATGAACGAGGCCGGTTTGAGAAGCTGTGCCCCGTCCGTTTCATAACATGGTATGATAAAATGCTGCGAATATATATCCTTCATGCCTCGTGACTGAAAATGCCTCGTGACCAAACAGCCGCCATCTCGGCTACACGTTAAAATCGCCGGCAAAAGTAACACTTAATTTGATTACAAGCAACTATTGCTGCCGGTATCTGAGCACTTCAAGCTCCCCTTCATCATACAATATTGAATTTATGAAATCCGGACACAACCGGGCCAGAATCATATAAAGAAGAAGGAGTACGGCAGCCGCCCCTGCGATACAGCCGACAGTCACCACGACTTTACGAGGCGTGCTCCAGGCCTTCCAGCCGCCTTTTCCGGCCTCCCCGGATTCCTTGCCATCCACTGCACGCTGTCCGTTTCCAGCCGTTACAGCACTCTCGCCCACACCGTCCTCCGGAGTCATTTCACCTCCGTCATCTGTCCTGGCCAGACGGGCTTCGCTCCATACCTCTGTCCATATACTCGGGTCATAAGGGGCAGTTTCAACCGGTTCTGTTCCCAATCCTTCATGTTCTATTTCTGCATGTCCTGTCACGGCTTCTGTCAGTTCCTTTTCCGCTTCAGCCCCGTCCCCAGGCTCCAACTCCGCCACATCATCTGCCGGCCCGACTGGAACAACTTCAACATTGACATCGTCTGCCGGCTCATTTACATTCTCCTCAACCGTTTCCGGACTGTCTTCCGGCCCCGTTTCGGAATCACTTCTGACTCCAGAATCAGTCCCGGCAAATGCAGCGGCCAGACTTTCCACTACAGCCCCGACCTCCTCCCTGGTTTCCTGATGTGTCTTCAATGAAACCGGCTCCAGTCCGAATCCCTCCGGGTATATGTCAAGATCTTCATCCGCCACGAAGAACACATTGTTCTCCTTCGTTGCCCTAAGCCGACCCAGTCCCGGGAACACCACAGTCTTCTTCACCTTCAGCACTTCCGCCAGTTCAGAAACGAACTCCGTCACTATCCTCCCCGCAATATCTTCCGCCACTCCGTTTGCCCTGGCATAAAGCTCCGCCAGCAATGTGTCAGGTTCCAGATTGCTCCTGAAAGAAAGCCTCCTGTACGGAGGATTGACCGTATATCCCTTATCCGAAAAGGTGGCTGGCACCACCTCGGCAACAAAGGCTCCCAACCCAGGCAACGACACCTTGTCATTGTCCAGAATCAGTTCCTTTACCATTTTTGACAGAAGATCTATATCCATACCTCCAAAGTATTTTCATTCTTGAATTC
>JADIMO010000135.1 GCA_017694755.1 Candidatus Cryptobacteroides merdavium | reverse complement strand
GAAAACTTCTGGCTCATGTAGCCTATATGCCTCTTTATCTTCTCAGGCTGCCTGACAATGTCATATCCGGCTACGGTGCCGCCGCCGGATGTCGGCACGCTCAGCCCGCACAATATCCTCATGGCCGTGGTCTTCCCCGCCCCGTTGGCCCCGAGGAAACCGAATATCTCCCCTTTGCGGACAGAGAAGCTGATGTTGTCCACTGCCGTGAAATTGCCGAATTTCTTGGTCAGGCCATGTATTTCAATAACATTTTCCATTGCTTCAGACGATTTTCATCTTCACACCCATTTTCCATCTCTCAGCACTTTCATCTTCATGCACCGGCATGTCCACTCCGGCCGGTTCCCAGCTCTTCACCTCCCTGGCGGTACCGTCCGGCGAGATACATGAAACAGTCCTCTATTCCGGGCCTGATCTGATGCACCTCACAGTCTTTGAAACCGGCAGAAACTATCTCGGACAATATCTTCTGCCGCGCATCCGCGACAGAAGGGTCGACAGCCAGATGGTGCACGGAACCGAACGAGAAACAGCTGAGCACCCCGTCCGTGCTGCGCAGATATTTGAGCAGAGGATACATGGGCGAGCCTTTCACGGCATACAATGCATACGGATATTCCGACTCTATCTTAGAAGGAGTGCCGGAATCTATGATGCTGCCGTGCATTATGAGAGCGACCCTGTCGCAGAGGGAGGCCTCGTCCATATAAGGAGTGGAAACAAACACCGTGACTCCGGATGCCTTTATCCTGGCAAGCATGTTCCAGAAATCCCTGCGGCTGACTGCATCCACTCCTGTGGTGGGCTCGTCCAGAAACAGGACCGACGGCTTGTGCACCAGGGCGCAGCAGAGGGCAAGCTTCTGCTTCATTCCTCCGGAAAGGGCTCCTGCCCTGCGGTCCCGGAAAGGCTCTATCTGCGAATAGATGTCCCTGATGACATCATAGTTCTCTTCCACCGTGGTTCCGAAGACAGTGGCAAAAAATTCAAGGTTCTCCCTCACGCTCAGATCCTGGTAAAGCGAAAAACGCCCCGGCATATACCCGATGATACGCCTTATTCCTGCATAGTCCTTCACCACATCAAGGCCGGCAACGGAGGCCGTGCCCCCGTCTGCAAGCAGCAGAGTGGTCAGAATCCGGAAAAGCGAGGTCTTCCCTGCCCCGTCAGGACCTATAAGCCCGAAAATCTCGCCCTCTTTCACATCGAGGGAGACCCCGGAAAGTGCCCTGACCTTTCCATAGCTTTTGCTGACATCATGTATCTCTATGGCGTTCATTTTCTTATATAAGCATACATTCCGAGCCTCAGATTCCCGTCATTCTTCAGGGAGACCTTCACGGCATATACAAGGTCAGCCCTCTCGTCCCTGGTCTGGATGTTCTTGGGAGTGAACTCGGCTTCATCAGAAATCCATGTCACCGTCCCTTCATATTCCTTCGGAGAATCCGTGCCGTCATCAGGGATCACCGTCACCTTGTCGCCGACAGCAAGGGAAGCAAGCTGGGATGTGGAAAAATAGGCTCTCACATACACCCTGTCCATGTCCGCCATCCTGAAAAGAGGCTTGCCGGATGTCACGCTCTCGCCTGCTTCCGCATATTTGGCGAGCACCTTGCCGCTCACAGGGGCAGTTATGCGGCATTTTTTGAGCTGGTCATCCCGCTGCGCCATCTGCACCTCGTATGTACCTATCTCAGCCATAGTGGCATCGTTCTGCTGAGCATAAGTCTGCTTCTGGGCAGCAATCTGCCCTTCAAGCACTGCTATCTGGGACTCATTGTCGTCCAGCTGCTTGCGTGTACCGGCATCCTTTGAGAGGAGGGAAGCAAACCTTTCATGGTCCTTGCGGAGACTCTCAAGCTGGGCGATGGACGGGGCGAGCTGCCTGTCTATGTCCACGAGTCGTGCCAGAGCCCCTTCCTTCCGCTTCTGAAGCTCCTGCCTCTGAAGCCAGATCTGTGCCGAATCTATGGCCCCGAGCCTCTGGCCCTCCACCAGCCTGTCTCCTTCTTCAATGTCCAGCGACAATATCATGCCGCCGCTCTCAGCCGACACGGTCACATCCGTGGCATCAATCTGACCGCACGCGTCAAATTCAATTTCCCTGCTGCCGCAGCCTGCAATGGCTAAAAACAGGGCCGCCGCCGCAACAATTCTCTTCAGATACATATTCATATCGGTTTTAATTCTGTCCTACGGTATTCTTCAGGTCATATATTGCCATAAGGAGCTGTATGTGATGGACAGATCTGGCAAGGCGCGCATCATGCTCGTCGTCTATCATGTCCATCAGGTCTGTCATCTTTATGGTTCCGCTGCGATACTGCTCCTCACCGGCACGCCTGATGGAAGCCCGCAGCTCTATGATCTCGTCATCCTTTTCAAGCATCATGCGGGCCTTGTCCACCTCGGTCTGCTGCTGGGTGGCATCAAGTCCGGTATTGAACAGGAATGTCTCCTCTTCCAGCTCTATGTCCCTCTTCTGTATCTCTATCTTCCGCCTGTCGTTTTTCCTCGTGTACAGAGGAGCAAGATTCCACTGCATTCTGATACCGGCGATGAACATCGGCGCAAACTCATTTTCAAGCATGTTCAGGCCAGGACGGCCGAAACCGCCCTGGAGAGTAAGGTCAAACTGAGGTGAAATGCTTGCATTCAGCTGCTTCATCCGCACCTCATTCTGGCGCAGCCTTGCAGCATAGAGCGCCAGTTCCGGCCTTGACACCGCTCCCGCATCCACCATCACGGCATCCGACGGGACGACTAGCTCCTTCCCGCTCATGTCCTGCCCGGTCAGGAGGCTGAGCATCCGTACATAAGCGAGCCTGTCCGCACAAAGGGCATCCGTCTGCTGACTGCAGTCAAGGATGTTCACATTGACCATGTCAAGGTCCGACCTGTAGGCCATTCCGTTGTCCATCATTGCCTGGACCTCATCGGCATTTCGCCTGAGACTCTCCATGAGAAGACGGTTCTGGCTGATCTGTTCGTCCAGAAGAAGGATTCCGAGATAGACATTCTGCACACGGGCTCTCACGGAATAGAGGGAAACTTCAGTCTGTCCGCGCCTGACCTCCGCATCCGCTTTCACCGCAGCCCTCTGGCTCGAACTGGCTCCGCCGTCCCATATATGCTGGGTGAGATTGGCAGTAAGCGAATATTGGTCATGCGGCATGTCGAGTTCGAAGCCCGGGATTTCAAACGGCATCTCCACCACATCGGACTGCCAGTTGGCCTTGCCGGACACCGAAAGCTGCGGAATCCATGTAGAAGAAGCTATGGAAAGGTCATATTTTTCCGAGGCCTCGATAAGCCCCAGCTGCCTGATCTGGGGATAATTTTCCCTAGCCATGTCCAGGCAGGCATCAAGAGTGACATGCACAGAGGCCGTATCTGCACCGTCCCTGTACTGTGCAGACACACCGGTGGCCGTCAGCATGACGGCACCCAAAACTGCAACTGCAAAGCGTATCATCATCATTTCTTTTCCGTTTGTCCTACTGAAAGTTCCTGTCTGCCAGAAAGATCCTGCCCATCAGACAGATTATGTCCGCCAGGGAAATCCGCCGAAGCGATATCCTTTCCGAACAGCCTGGCAGACAATGTCCTCATTATCTCCCCGCGCCTTTCCTCAATGAATGCTGTGATCCGGTCCTCATCCATTCCGAACACATTCCGCATCACAGGAAGCGCAAGATATGTCGACAGGTTCATCGACAATATCATGAACACCAGCTGGAACGGGTCTATGGGACTGATTGTCCCGGCCTTCACTTCCCTTTCGAACCTGTCCCTGTGCCTGCGCAATTCTACATCAAGCACTTCACGGAACCTATCCTTGTATCTCGTGAGCATTTCCGGACAGGTGCCTGCTATCTCAAAAAGCAGCGCCGGAAGCTGGCTGTGACTGGCCAGAAAAGTATAATTCAGATTGACCACTTCCACCAGTATCTCGCTGAAAGTCAGTTCCGGCGACATCACCGTATGCATCATGTCGAACAGTTCATTCATGTTCTTGTCCAGGACCTTCAGGAAGATCTGTTCCTTGGTGCGGAAATAATAATGCAGCATGGCGTGTGTCACCCCTGCCCTTGCCGCTATCGCCACGGTGGTGGCCAGCTTGTAGCCCTTCTCGAAAAAAAGGGATTCCGCCGCCGCCAGTATGGCCTGTTCTGTATTGTTGTGTCCGTTCATCTCATGACAGTCTTGATAAACACTTCATAACAGTCCCGATAAACATTACTGTTTAACAGCACTGTTAAAACATGGACAAATGTAAGCATAAAAATGTCCCGTTGTACCACATGTCACTAAAAAACAAAAAATCAGAAAAACCATCAAAAAAGAGAAAAACATCACAACGGGTATTGACGATATGCCATAAATTTCAGAATTTTGCAGCCTGTCAAAAAACGGAAATACATTATGGAAAAAACAGGAAGAACCTGCTGGGGGAAAATGAAGGGAACGGCAAGAATGATGACACGCACCATACCGTCATTGTTCCTGCTGTCACTCGCAATGCTGCTGCCGTCTTCCTGCTCCAAGGATACACCGGAAGCACCGAAATTCCCGGATTCGATCAACAATGTGCTTCTGATATATGCCGCAGGCCAGAACAGCCTGGCATATGACATAAGAACCAACATAAATGACTTCTGCAACGGCTATCTGCCGCAAGGGAACGATTCCAACATATTGTTGGCATATGAAAAAATCGAAAACTCCCGCACCCCTGCAGCATCATATCTGATACGGTATTACATGCATTCCGGGAAAATTGCCGCCGACACCCTGTTGCGGTTGTCCCCGGACAAGCCTGCAGCCGCCGGCTCCACATTGAACGAAGTGCTTTCATATGTAAAGGACAACTTCCCGGCCAATGGAGGATACGGGCTGCTTGTCTCTTCACATGCAACAGGGTGGCTGCCAAAGGGATATTACGGCAATTCAGGCTATTATGACAATCTTTACGGAGACAGCGGGACTTATGTACAAAGAAGCCGTGACATGCAGACAGACCAAGGCCCTGTGCCGTATATTGAGACGGAAAGGCCGTCATATCTCCCGCCTGTAAAAAGCATAGGGCAGGACAGGCTGACGCAAAACGGAACTTCAGTCTCCTACGAAATGAACCTGACGGAATTTTCCGAAGCCATTCCCATGCACCTCGATTACATATTCTTCGACTGCTGCCTCATGGGCGGGATAGAGACTGCATACCAGCTCCGGAACAAATGTGACAGGATCATCTTCTCTCCCGCAGAAGTACTGTCCACAGGATTCAACTACAGTTCAATGTCCGCCAGACTCCTTGGCGGCTCCACTCCGGATCTTGAAGGCGTCTGCCGTGATTATTATGAATTCTATGCCTCGCACCCGTCAGGAGGAGCATGGAGATCCGCCACCGTAACATTGGTTGACTGCGGAAATCTGGAACAGGTCGCAGAAACATGCCGTGACATTTTCCAAAACCACAAGGAAGGAATCAATGCCATAGTTCCAGACGAAATACAACAATACTACACAGAAAACTACCATTGGTTCTACGACCTGTACGACATAGCGGCACATTCCGGAGCAGGACAGGACGAACTCTCCGCACTGGAGAATGTGTTGAATGCCTGTATCATCTACAAGGCACACACTGATACATTCCTTTTCGATGGATACAATCCGGAATCCGGCTTTGTAATTGAAACATATTCCGGATTCAGCATGTATCTCCCGTGCAACGGTTCCGCCTATCTTGATGCCAATTACCGCGAACTGGACTGGAACACGGCCACGGGACTTGTCCAGCCGGGAAACTGACATGGCGGACACAGTATCATCCGGGAGATAGCCCCGACCTGACGATAACCTGTCAGGCAGGCCTGCCCACTGACGGCTAAAGTACTCCGAGCAGCTGGAGAATCGTCGGAGTGAGAAGGGCTGTCAGGATACCGTTGAGTATTAGGCCGAGACTTGCAAAAGCCCCATATTTACCGCTTATCTCTGATGCGGCGGAAGTACCTACAGCATGTGCTGCGGCACCGAGCGAAAGCCCCTGCGCAATCGGGCTGCCAATACGGGCAAGCTTCATGATCCTGAATCCGAACATGCCACCCATAAGCCCTACGCACACCACTATCGCTGCAGTCAGAGAGGGTATTCCGCCGAGAGCGGAGGAAACCTCCATCGCAATGGGGGTCGTTACAGATTTCGGAGCCAGGGAATAGACAATGGCATCTGAAGCCCCCATAAGCCTGGCTACCGTCACTACTGATACCACGCCAGTAACACATCCGGCGAACTGTGACAGCAGTATGGGCAGGAACTGCTTCCTGATGATATGGAGCTGTCTGTACAGCGGCACGCCAAGAGCCACGACGGCAGGCTTCAGCCAGAATTCGACCAGATGTCCGGCCTCGTTATATTTCTCGTAACTTATGCCCGCGAGCTTCAGAAAGACTATGAGCACTACGATTGTAAGCAATATCGGATTGAGAAGCAACTGCCCTGTCCTCTTCTGGAGAAGTTTCGCCAGGGAAAAGACAATGAAAGTGAGGGCAAGCAGGAAATATCCGTTTTCAAGAAAGTTCATTTTGTCTTGCGAGTCAATTTTATCTTACGTGCCAACTGATGGACCCATCCCGTAACCACAAATACCAGTACGGTGCTCACGGCAGTGGCAACCAGAATCGGGAAAAATTCAGCGGCTATGACATCAAAGTAAAGCATGACCGCCACACCTGGAGGAATAAAGAAAAATCCGAGATTTCCCACAAGAAAATCAGACAACGTCTGCACCCATTTGGGCCTGATCCAGCCCAATTCAAGAAAAACAGCCAGAAAGATCATTCCTATGATGCTGGATGGCAGCCTTATGCCTGTAAGATACACCACAAGTTCCCCCAAAGCCAGGCACCCGAATATGACGGCAAACTGACGAATCATAATACAACCAACTAATAACCAATTATTTAACCAATAACTAACCTTTTAATCCGGCAAAACGGGCGCAAAGATAATCATTCTGTCGTACTTTATGCCTGCGAAGGCTGAAAAAAATGGATTCTGAATGAAGAAGTGTCAAAAAATCAGGGTTTTTGCACTGTGCATAAGATTTTTTGGCTATATTTGCACCCCCATAAAAAGCCGAGGGCTTTTTGGTGCAATGGGGTCCGTGCATAACGGACTGAGTAACACATTTTAAACAAAACAAAACAATGAAACACATCGAATTGAACGGCACGATCCGTGAGGTCGGCAACAAGGCTGCCGTGAAAGCAATCCGCAAGGCCGGACTTGTTCCATGCAACATCTATGGTCTTGGAATGGAAAATATCCTTTTCACCATCACAGCCAAGGATCTCAAGAACATTACACACACACCGAATTCATATATCATTGACCTCGAGCTCAATGACGGAAAGAAATTCTTTGCTGTCCTCCACGAGGTGCAGTGGCATCCCGTGACTGACGAGGCCCTCCATGTGGACTTCCTCGCAGTATCCGAAGAGAAACCGGTAACCATCGATGTTCCGGTGAAGATCACGGGACACTCGGAAGGCGTGAAGATGGGTGGCAAGCTGCTCGTTTCTAGCCGCAAGCTCCGCATCAGCGCACATCTCCATGAGCTTCCAGACCTCCTTGAGGTAGACACTACAAGCCTCAGAATCGGCAAGCAGATCGTGGCAGGAGACCTCCACTATGAGGGAGTGACAATCGTATCACCGAAAGCCACCATCATCTGCTCAGTAAGGCCTACCCGCGCCAGCAACACCCAGGCACAGAACGCCTGAGTCTGACAAAAGACAGATGATATGAACTACCTGGTAGCCGGACTTGGGAACATAGGGGCCGAATATGCCGGAACCAGACATAACATGGGATTCATGGCACTGGACGCCTGGGCACAGGAGTCCGGTGCCATTTTTCAGTCTGGAAGATACGGCAGTACGGCCGAAGTCAGCTTCAAAGGCAGGAAATTCATTCTCCTTAAGCCTTCCACATACATGAATCTGAGTGGAAAAGCAGTAAGATACTGGATGAATGAACTGAAATTGCCGCTTGAGAACCTGATTGTCATTTCCGATGACCTCAATCTTCCTTTCGGCAGCATACGTATGCGCAAGAACGGAAGCTCCGGAGGACACAACGGGCTGACAAACATCAGCGAACTCCTTGGAACGCAAGAATACGCCCGGATACGGATGGGCATAGGGAATGATTTCAGCAAAGGTGGACAGATTGATTTCGTGCTTGGAAAACTCAGCGATGAAGAAATGGAACAGATGCCCGGAATCTGCAAGAGGGTAATCGAAGGAATAAAGGCGTTCGCCACAATAGGGGCAGACAGGGCAATGAACATCGTGAACACGCGTCCGAAGCCATCCGGAACAGTCTGAGCATCAAAAAGTCGATGCCTCAAAAAGCGCTCAAACTGTTGCATTTTTGATTTTAAATCCCTAACTTGCGCAAACTTTTGATGCTTAAAGTTTAACGAACTATTTTAAAAACTAACAAAATGAAAGAGCTTGTAGATCAGATCAAAGCAGAGTACGAAGTTTTCGAGAAGAATGCTGAGGCTCAGGTTGAGAAAGGAAACAAAGCAGCAGGAGCCCGTGCGCGCAAGGCAGCTTTGAACATCATGAAAATGATGAAAGATTTCAGGAAAGTCTCTGTGGAGAGTTCCAAATAATTGCTTTCTCGGGAAGAAAAGACGGGCAATATCCCGTAAAACAGGTGTCTGACTGTAATTTTACAGCAGACACTTGTTTTTTTATTGATTTTTTCATTTAGGATGCAACATTCCGCAACTCCCCTGCATCTATAGTGCAGGTTTAGGTTTTAGTACACGTTCAGGGGTCGGTTTACGTAGCAGTTTCCGGTCCCTTTCTTTTTTGTCTCTCATGCACTTACACTAAACTGCAGAATCTGCCGGACCAGGCATCACATTTCCAGATGTATGTTGTCCACCCAGAGAATATTTCCGACTCCTCCGTAAAAGGCCTGTCCACAGCTTGAAAGGAACTTAATTATCATGAAATTGGGCTGCTCATCTGCAGAAGCCCATCCCTCTTCCAGTACTGTGACATTTTCCCCTTTGCTGTTTATTGTATGGAAAGCCCTATCCGGATCAGTCATGAGCCCCATATAATCCTCATAAAACGGCTCGCCGGAAATATCACCGTAATGCACTTCAAGGCGATGTCCGTTCTTCCACTCCGTGACATTCTCCATAATTCTGTCATATCCGGATCCTACACGCAGGGCATGGACATTTCCATCCCCGTCTTCCCACCTCTTCTGCAGGATAATGGCGATTTCCGGATAATCCGGATAGCCGAGAGGCTTCAGCTTCGCAAAACCGGTACCTCTTACAGCCTCATGCCCTACATCCGCCTTGAAATCATAGACAAGAGCCTCAGGACGGCCTTCGAAAGGGATCCCATAAAGGACCTTGGCCATAGGATCCTTGGTGTTGCGGATAGGTTCGGGAAGAGAGCCCAGTATGAATGCACCCTGACATACGACATCCATGTTGACAATGCCGACAGCCTTCACGGACTCGATGTGAGTCTCAATGCGGGCGCAATATCCGCCGTCCCGTTCTTCAGGGAAGACGGTATTGTTGGTCTTGGTCACTCCAGCCACAACTGCAAGCACATTGTTGGTACGCCAATAATAGCCTTCAGGTGCGGAAAAGGGCTCTCGGGTCTCCACGGTATCCCGGTCACCGAAAAATTCGTAAAGGTATTTGACCCGACCTCCGATGATACCGGACTCCTTCACGGACCTTATGCTCCATTCATCCATCGAGCCATATTTGTTGAGAGACTCAACTATATGATTCTGAGCACATAAGGTCATACCGCTGCAAAGTCCGGCCAAAATGGTTAAAAAAATTGTCCGTCTCATAAAAAAATCGTAACTATGCAGTTTATATCCGCAAATATACGCAGAAGCCGAGAGCAATGCAAACTTGTTTGCGATTGCCGAGGCGTGAACAGTATAAATGGACGCGAAGCGGACAAATATACTAAGAAGCCGAGAGCAATGCAAACTTGTTTGCAATTGCCGAGGCGCAACAGTATAAGTGGACAGTTATGGCCAAATATAGAAAAGGATGTGCTAATAATGAAATTTATAAGAACATATCATACAGCGGCGGCGGCATTGGTGGCGTTGATGATGATTCCCGTACAGATGGCGGCAAGTCCGGCCAGAAAGACAGAGGTGATTCTGACGCAGCCGGACGGACATTCATTCCAGGCCATCCTTAAAGGAGATGAATTCATGAAGCTGCTGACGACCGCAGACGGATGCGCGGTCATACAGGAAGAGGACGGATGGTACTGCTATGCATATTATTCAGCAGAAGGTCAAAAACTTAGCAGCGGATACAGAGTCGGAGAAGCCGCCCCCGGGACCGTGATTGCGGAAAGCAGGAACATACCGTACCAGACATTGCTGTCAAATGCCGTGACGGTCAGGAATTCGGCAAAACCGGAAGAAACCGGACTCATGAAGCGGCTGAACCTTGCACACGCCTCTTCCGGAACGAGGTCGTCTGACGGGAAGATATCCAAACACGGGCTTGTGCTGCTTGTACAGTTCAGAGACCTGAAATTTTCACACGACAGGTCAGACTTCGTCTCCCTTCTTGCCGAAGGGAAGAACGGCAGCGGAGGAGCCATAAAATATTTCAACGACCAGTTCAATGACATGTACGATTTCACATTTGATGTGAGCGAACCGGTCTCCTTGTCCAAAAGTTACAGATATTACGGGGCCAATTCGACCAAAGGGGCAGGCAATGATGCCCGCCCGGCCGAAATGGTAACAGATGCATGCAGGCTCGCAGACAGCCAGGTAGATTTTTCAAAATACGACGACGACGGTGACGGAAAGGTGGACAATGTATTCATCTTCTATGCCGGGGCCGATGAGGCAGAGGGAGCCGGGGAATACCATATATGGTCCCATGCATGGTATCTGGAAAGCGGGGCCGGCATAAGCCTCACCCTTGACGGAGTGAAGATAGACAGATATGCCTGCACGTCGGAACTTTCAGGCGGAGAACTGGCCGGAATAGGAACTTTCTGTCACGAATACAGCCATACATTCGGTCTGCCGGACCTCTATGACACCGACTATTCGGGGAGCGGAGGGAAAGCCGATGCCCTATGGAGCCAGACATCCCTGATGGACGGAGGGAACATGAACAACAACGGAAACACCCCACCAAACTTCAACGCCATAGAAAGGGAAATCCTCGGCTTGTCACAGGCTACCACAATAGCAGAAGAGGGGTCATACGAATTGTCTCCGATAAATGAGGAGGGACAATACTGCCGCATAGACGGAGAAAATCCGGGAGAGTATTATCTTCTAGAATGCAGGTATGCCGAAGGATGGGACAGTTACATCGGCGGCAGCGGACTTCTCATATACCATGTGGACAAGTCGGCCAATGATGCCGGATCCGGACTGACGGCCTTTGAAAGATGGCAGACAAAATCCAATTCAGTCAACTGCAATCCGGATCACCAGTGCGCAGACCTCATCGAGGCATCAAAACCGGCATCAAGCCCTGCCAGCGGATTGCAGACATCCCTCGAACAGCTGTTCTTTCCATATGGGGAGATCAATTCATTCACCCCGTACACCGACCCCGCATTCACATTCTGGAACGGTACGAATTCCATCTTCAAAATCACGGACATCACCCGTGACGGAAACAGAATAAGGTTCAGCATCTCCAAGACCGAGGCCACAAAGATACCTACCCCAAAAATAACAGAGACGGACATATTTCAGGATGCGGCCATAATAAGCTGGAGTGTCGATGTGGGATTCAACGGAAAGACATACATCATATGGGGCAGCGGGAATGGCGGGGAACAGACGGCCGAAGTCAAGCCTTACTCTGCCGGGAACTATGCAGTGCGGCTTGAGGGGCTGACCCCGAAAACTTCATATTCGGTACGGATATATTGTGCCAAGGACGGCACAAATGGCAACAGTACGGCTGGAGACTTCACCACAAAGGCCGTCACTGAGAACGGAAGACCGTACATATATCTCAGATATACGGAAAGAAACGATGACAATACATTCCCTATAGGAGTAAAGCTTCCGTTGATACTGTTCAATGCCGCAGAGGCCGCAGAGACAGTATGGACTATGGACGGCAAGCCTGTAAAGACCGGAGACAACGGCTATTATATGCCGTCATCATCGGGACTGCTTAAAGCAACGGTGACATACTCCGACGGATCAACGGACGTAATAACCAAAGAAATCAGGATAAGCAACGGGGAACAATGAAGATATGCAACCTCATAAAGGCAATGACAGCAGCTGTGGCATGCATTTCCGTCTGCAGCTGCGAACCGCATGTATTAACAATCGTGGAATTCACCGAAACCGAAGACATATCTCTCCGTATAAAAGGAGCCGGACTGCTGGAATACAAGGCTGAAACGCACCAGCTCGGATTCAACCGCTCAGAATGCGAGTTCAGGGTACATGATGACGATATGGCCAATTATTTCATCATCAAGTGCAATGAAATGCCGTCCGCCACAGGTCAGAAGGTGACGGCAGACATTGAATATACCACACCGGACGATGTAAAGACAAGAAACGGGATTGAATTTGAAGTTGCGGATATCAATGACAGCAACGGCAAGATATGGCTCTGGAACCAGAAATACCAGATCGGAGCCGTGGTGATGGCCCTGGAGTAAGAAAACACATGACAGATAACAGCGACAGCGGATTCCTGTCCCGGCCCGGAACGTACACCGGTGACATTTTTGCTGAATGACATAAAAAACATAATATATGAAAAGCGTAACGGTACCTTATATCGAAGGTTTGGAGACAATGTCTCCTGAAAACAGGGAAATCGAAATGGAAATCCATGGCAGCAGGATATATGTGGACACGGCAAACTGGCCGGAGGAGTGGCCGTATCGTCCTGCAGTAACGGCATCGGTGGCCAGGAGCGCATCGCACCTGTTCATAGCATACCATGTCAGGGGACTGGATCTGAGGGCTGAAGCCATGGAGGACAATGGCCCGGTATGGGAAGACAGCTGCTGTGAATTCTTCATTTCAGACCCTTCAGACGGCACATACTACAATTTCGAAATGAACTGCATCGGCACCCTTCTTGGAGCCAAAAGGAAAAGCCGTTCAGAATGCACCCATTTTGATAGCGCAAGGCTCGCCGAAGTCATAAGATACACATCCCTGAAAAGGGAAAGATATGACATCTCCGGCAAGGTATTCACCTGGGATGCAGTCATGGGTATCCCTTTCAGTCTGGTAGGGCTTGACGGGAGCCGGCTTCCGGAACGCGTGCGGGCCAATTTCTACAAATGCGGAGACAAGACGGCCCATCCGCATTTCCTAAGCTGGAATCCCATAGACGTGCCGAGCCCGGACTTCCACAGGCCTGACTTCTTCGGAGAACTGATACTCAAATGAATGCCGCATGGACAAACTGCAGCAGGATATAAATCAAGACAATAAAACCACATTATACGATGTACACAGAAAAAGAACTCTTTGAAATCATTTCAAAATTCGAAACTGCGACAGAGGCCGTGTCCATCAAGGCGATGGGACCTGGCTTCATCAATGACACCCTGACTGTGACCACAAGGCCGGATGCATCCGGAAAGGCCGCAAGATACATACTCCAACGAAAAAATCACAATGTGTTCCCTGATGTCCCCGGCATGATGAGAAACATCGCAATGGTAACGGAACATCTGAGGAAGAAAGTCATCGCTGCAGGCGGTGATCCGGACCGCGAAGTTCTCAAAGTCATCAGGAGGAAACCGGAAAGCATGAGTGCCGAAGAAAAGGCTGCTCAAGGCGGCGATCTTTATTACAAGGACAGCAGGGGCAATTATTGGGCAGTGAGCCTGTTCATTGAAGGCTCCGTGACATACGAAAAGGCAGACAGCCCGGCCCTTGCATACAAGGGAGGGGAAGGCATAGGAAAATTCCAGTCGATGCTTGCCGACTTCACGCAGCCTCTCAACGAGACCATAAAAGGCTTCCACAACATCAGGTGGAGATTTGAACAATGGGATGAGGCATTGAAGAAGGACGCCGCCGGCCGTGTGAAGGACCTTGCCGAGGAAATCAGCTGGATCGAATCTCGCAAGGAAGAGATGCTGGCATTCTGGAGCCTTGTCGAGAACGGCACACTTCCGACCAGGGTCACTCACAATGACACAAAGATCAGCAACATCCTCTTTGATGAAAGGGGCAATGTGCTCTGTGTCATCGATCTGGACACCTGCATGAGCAGCACTTCGCTGAATGATTTCGGAGATGCCATCCGGTCCTACACCAACACGGGCGCAGAAGACGACCAGGACCTCGGCAAGGTATCCATGTCAATGGAAATGTTCAAGGCCTATACTGAAGGTTATCTCTCACAAAGGAAAGGCACACTGTGCGCAAAGGAAGCCGAATATCTCGCCTTTTCGGCGAAATACATTACCTTCGAACAGGTCCTGCGCTTCCTGATGGACTATATCGACGGAGATGTCTACTACAAGACGGCATATCCTGAACACAACCTGGTCAGGACAAGGGCCCAATACAGGCTCCTGCAGAGCATGGAAGAGCAATACGGACAGATGCAGGAGACAGTAGCGGAACTGATGAAATGAACGTGTCGTCGGTTCAGTATCCTTTTAGAAAACAGTATTTGAAAAACAGATTAAGACTTGCGGTCTTAATGACCTTTGGGGGTACTTTTGCAGACAGACATTAAAGAAAAGCATCCTGGACTTCCGTTATGGAAATCCAGGATGTCTTTTATTGTTCGTCAGACAGTAAAAAGAACAATGAACCGGCAGAGAATCCGGTTGCCGGGCATTGCCGCACTGCTGCCTGAAATGCCTTTACCAGACGAAGTCAAAGCGGATGTCACGCGGAATGTTGTGGGCATTGACATTGGCGATGTCCGCTGCAAGAGCCTCCGGAATCACGGCATTCTTCGCCGCATATTCCTTTGCGAACTCATAATTGCCCTCAGCCTGGGTGGTGAGGATGAGCTCTGCCCATGAATCAATGACCTTCAGCGCCTGCTCATAGTCTATATGATAAAGACCGGCCTTGTTCCTAGTGAAGGCGCCGTTCTCCTTCATGTAGTTGTAGCACATCATGTTGGCCCTGCCATGTGACGAGGCTGCGCCGAAACGCACTGAACGCACCAGGCCTGCGATGAAAGTGGTGATGGCATCTTCCTTGGAAATGAGAGGAATCTCCTTCATGTCAATGAGCTTGCACACCATGAACAGACCGAGGATATCAGCCTTGGCTTCCTCCCATGTGGTCTTTTCAGTGCCGAGGGCCTCATCAACAGTACCCTTTCCGTTGACAGTTTCCTTCACTCCCAGACCGTGCGCCACCTCATGGAAAGTCACATTCCAGAAGAATGCCTCATCACGGAGATGCTTGCGCTGCTCCGGCTCTATCAGCAGACGGCCTATCGGCAGCAATATCTTGCCGAACTTGGCATTCATGCTATTGTGCAGCTGGAGCCTGCGGGTGCCCTTGACTGCCTGCACCCTGTCATCGTTCGGAAGGTTTATGGCTATTGTCTTGCTGCCCGCATTGCAGTCTCCGGAATAATATATTGCATCGTAGACATTCAGGTCAGAGGATGTCCCCGGCACGAAAGTCTTGTATTCAGGCTTGCACGGAAGCATCGTCTGCAGCTCCGGAAGCATTGCAACATACTTTGCGAGGCTCGCGCTCCTCTCCTCGTCCTTCAGAAGGATGAAACATTCATATGAAGCCTTGGCCTCGTTGAGTTTGTCGTCATAATTTTCAATAGGACCTATCACTATGTCTATCTTGCTGTCCTTCATGTCCATCCATGCGAGGTCGCTTTCATAGTAGTCATCGGTGCGGAAAGCCTGCACCCTCTTCAGCAGGTAGTTCTTCAGCCCCTCATTCTCGGTGATGGAGGCAGCCTCCTCAAGATACATGCAGATCTTGTCCAGCTCAGCCTTGTATTCATCCCTGTACCAGACGCATTTCAAGTCCCCGTTTTCGTCCCTTCTCAGCACGGTGTAGAGGCTGTTCTTGTCAGGGTCGTCAAATGCGGCAAACTCCTCAGCCGTGATGTCGGCAGGATAATAGTTGGCTCCAAGAGGCTTCGGCCCGTAGCCCTCAATGAAAGGCTCATTGTCATCAAGCCTGTCCCAAGGTCCGTAGTTGATCTTGGCAAAATCCTTTGCCGCCTCGTCATCAAGCCCTGCCAGCTGCGACTTGTCCCCGAAGGTCTGTTTCCAGAAAAGGTCATCGATCACCCTGCCGGCAGAACGGAACAGGTTGATCACCTGCATGTCCTTGTCGGAAAGGTTTTCCATCAACGGTGAACTCACCTCCACCACGGCATATTCATCCACCTTTTTCTGAAGATCCGCCTCACGGGTCTGCGAGCACGAGACCGTCATCACCGCAGATGTCACTGCCAAACACAGAAGAATGTTTTTTCTTATCATAATCATTTCCGTAATATATAATTAAAAAACAACTTTCATCAATTGTCAAAGCAGGCTCCGCCCTAATCGGAGGCAGCATCTGAAACAATTACAAAAAAGTCACCCGAACGCTCAGACACAGCCTTGGCAAAATCCCTGTATTCCGGATATGAACCGGCGGGAGAGTCAGCGGCATTTATCTTGAGTTTCCGCACCACAAGGACTTCATCGCCTAAACCATCCTGAGACAGGACCGAAACCGATGTTTCAAATGTTCCGAATGGAGACACGACAGGTTCATATTCAGCAAGTCCTTCGACCCTGTAGCCATGAGGAAGTGCAACCCTGACTGAATCACAGTATACGGACCCTTTTGCAATATGTACGGGGTTCTTCCTCTCTGCCCTGGAATATCTCATGGACTTTGCGAACGGATCCAGCGGAACGAATATCCTGCTGCCTGAAACCTTGGCATAGGCACCGGTCTCTATCACATATTCCAGGTTTACAGACGGGACGGCATCAGGATCAACAAGTTCACTGAAATTATTGCCGGACGAAACCATATTGAAACTGACCGGATTGAAGCCGATGCCTGAAGTGAGAATCTTCCTTCTGATATCCTCAGAATATTCTGCAAATCCGATATAATCTTCGACAAAATCCCCGGTCACATTCCGCCTCACCATGCATGATGCCTTTCCGTCCGCCTTGAGAGAAACACAGGCCGACTGTGAAAAGATCCTGTCAGCGTCATCATATCCACGAATAACGACCGGTACTCCGCCTTCTTTCTTCACAAGGACAGCCTCATGGCCGGCAATCCCGTCATGACGGTAGCCGAGAGGAAGAGAAGGAGCAGTACATTCAATCCACAAGGTATCCTGTCCTGACGGGACACACAGCAGGGCATGATTCATCTGCCCGACAGACGAATATCCGTCAAGAAGTCTTTCCTCGGACGTATTGGTCACGGCATAGTCAGAAGTTATTCCGACAGCCTGCAACAGTGCCTGCATGAACACTGTCAAGGACTTGCAGTCCCCGAAACCCGTCTTGCGGACATATTCGGCAGACTCCGGCCTGTATCCTCCTATCCCCATCTGTATGCTCACATACCGCGTGTTGCGTCTGAGATAGTCATACATGACCCTTATTTTTTCGATATCGGTATCACAGTCACTGACCATTCCGGCAAGTCCGGCCCGGAATGCCCCGTCAAGGTCCGTTGCCCCTTCATTCAAGCCGTAAAGCCATCGGCCGAAATCAGCCCATGTCCTCTGGCTTCCTGCAGTGCCAGAATAAGAAAAGGATACCGGACAGGAATACACAAGAGGAATTACACTCCGGATGTCAGGCATCATTTCCTCCACCGTGAATCCAGGCCATGGCCCCATTTTCCATATATAGATGTCATTGCCTCCTGACGAAGAGAAATCAGGCTCATCATCAGACCACCATGACACCTCAGTGCCTGCCGGGACACTGAGCTCATAAGTCGCATCTGTCAATGCTGTCCCCGGATCAGAGACAGGAGCGAAGACCGGAAATACGGCAACTCCTTTCCTGTACGACACTGAATATTCATAATCTACCGTATATGGACACGGCAGGCTCGGACTGAAATAATATGTCCCGATGTCATCCGCCAGGGAAGATGTAACCTCAGTATATTCAAGGTCATCCGCCTTGAGTTTCTTTACCATACGGCCATTCGAATATATCTTTGCGGAAAACGAAGAAAGGGTACTGAAACTGTCCGTCTGAAGAAGAAATGCCGCTGCGCCTGCCCCGGCAGGATTGAATACCGAGACACTCTTGCTGACCCTGCATATCCCGTTTTCCGCTGAAACGAGCCGGAATTCCATCCTATATCCGTTCACCACGGCATCCGGAGCCGCAGCAGCCGGCACACCGCACAATGAAACAGCCCCCAAAGCCACAAGGAGCATAACGGCTCCGGTCATCAGCCTCCCCATCACCTGTTCTCCTCCCCGGATTTCCTGAGCACTATCACACCATCGTATATGTTTGACAGATGCTCCCAATATTGACGGATATACTCATATTCGGAAGCATCTCCCCTCATGCTGTCTATCCTGAAATCATATCTCAAAGACACAGGACCTGTACCCTGCCCTGTCGAAATCACACGCACAGAACTGCCGACAGACTCCAGGGTCGTGGCAATGTTTTCAGGAAGCTGTTCCACGACATAGCCTTCCGGGACATTGAATCTGAAGAAATAAGAAATCATTGTCCTGTACGGGAAATCCACCGGATATTTTCTTTCCGGCTCCCTGAAAGTCGAGGCATGATGAAATTCAAACAGGAAAGGATTGATATAAATGAAATCTCCCGAAAAAGAAACTTTCTTCGTAAAATCATATTCGAATGAGCATGCCGGTGTGAGTCCCTGCATTCCGGACAAGGAAAATGTACCTATATCGGAAGATGTCTCATTCTCCAGGGACGAGAGAAACTCATCCTGGGTATCAAAACCCTTGTACTCACTCTTGAACGAGAATGATTCCTCTCCTGTCATCTTGCACTGGACAGTTCCGGCAAGAACGTCTCCGGATATTCCGGCATTCACCACATACACAATACTGTTTCTGCACAGCCCGGTAATATCCACCCACTCACTTCTTCCGCCAGGACGCAGAATCCTTGCATTCGGCACAAGAAATTCTTCAGGCAGTATGTCCATATAGCCATTGTATGACATCCCGTCGACATAATGCACCTTGCCCTGCGGGGTTTCCACCCTCAGGATGAAAGTATCGAACGCCGTCATCTCAGGCCTGTAGTCCAGAAGAAAACCGGATGTACGGGACCTGAGGACAACAGGCTCCACCTTGAAGCCGGCATATGACAGAGCCGAAGCTATGACAGCATTTATTCCGGCATTGGAGCCGGATTTCTCCTTGACAACAGTGCCTACGGCTCCCGGATACAGACGTACCTTGCCGTTCCATGCGACATTTTCCTTAACCATGGAACATATTGCCATAATCAGACCGTCCTCATCTCCGGACTCCGCAGCCATAATCGCATCCACTTCCTTTTTGAACGGACACACCGTCTTCATGGCCTTTCCGAGCGAAGACTCCAGCAGGTCATCATCAACATCCTGCCAGGTGACGCTGAAATTCTGCGCGAGATATCCGGGAATCTGAAAGGACATGAGGTCATAGGATACGGCGGACATATACTGCCGTGCATTATACATGCCCGGCTCTTTTTTCATGGCAGGAAGGTCCGTTCCTCTGTACTTGTGTATTATTTCCGTGAACTGGAATGAATTGCCCATCACCATAAAGCGGCCTGTTCCCGACGACTCGGAATAGCTGACCGGAAGATAGCCGCGGAGATGCTTGCTGAACATGAACATGTCCGGAAGCCGTATCTCATATTCTATCTCATTCACAGGGATTTCCTGCTGAAAATATATGTCGTCGAAAATCCAGTACAGTTCTGATGATATCCGGTACTGGACATCTATGACTGTACCTGCGCGGACATCAGGAGCCGTGAACTTGAAGCATCTCATGTTGTCGGAGACAGTCTCTTCAAAAACAAGGCTCTTCGGCATCCTGGTCTCAGTCATCTTCCCGTTCACCATATTCCATGAAACCACATTTATGCCGGTGACATGCTCCTTGTATTCCGCCTGCCAGTAGAACGGGACCTCAAAATCGGCATATTCAGTCCCCTGTTCCTTCAGTATCTTGTACCTTGCATTGAAATAGAGATTTTTCACAAGCGTCCCGTCAGAATGCATCTCCATCATTACCGTACCTTTTTCATACAGGACAATGGCCGCCGCCGAGGTATCCTGAGGATATTCCGTCATTTTCACCTCATCTTCGGAAACTTTTCCGAAACGGCCGTCAACCTTTATTGACTGCGCCTGAAGAAGCATCGGGAAAGAAATGGCTGAAACGAACATGACTGCCCTGAAAATGACGGCAAGCGGAAACCGGCAAACTGCATTTTTCATAGATATGGATTTTAATCATTTTCCCATGTATTCCGCTAATTTAAAACATTTTTTCCGAATTATATGTCATTCCCGCATCATATAAAGCAAATGGATTGTCTCTCCGCGAAGATCAATACCTCCGGCCAGGACATCTCCGATGACTTCAAATCTCTCATCCAGTTCCCCTCCAAGGACCAGATAACCGTCAGAGACAGAAATCATGCCTTCATACACAGTGATCTCCATCGTGGTTACGCCACCTGTCAGTTCCAGGACATAACTGTGATCCCGTGATATTTCAAGAACAGCACTCTGGCCTCCCGTCCCTACTGAAACGCCTCCGTCCAGAACTGTCTGCCATGCACCCGACCAGGTGCCGACAAAATCATCCGCCGTCCAGACAGGGGTCTTTTTACAGGAAGGGGCAGCCAGCAGGACTGCAGCCGCGAAAACAAGTGCAAACACATTTTTCATATATACAAACAGGGTTATGGTTAATCACCGCCAAAGATATGAATAATATTCAGACGTTGTCTCCGTCCGGGATGAAAACACGGAAAGAAAAAAGATTTCATGTCCGGCCTCACGGAAATGCAAAAAAAAGAAGGCCCGACCCGTACATGTGAGTCAGTCCCTCTTTCAGATGGATGCAATGCAACGGTCAGAATGACTGCGCAATGGCGATGAAGTCATCTGCCTTGAGGGCAGCGCCGCCGATGAGTCCGCCGTCGATGTCAGGACATGCGAAAAGTTCCTTGGCGTTTGAAGGCTTGCAGCTTCCGCCGTAGAGGATGGTGATCTCATCTGCAAGCTCACCGAACTTCTCGGCAAGTACCCTACGGATACATGCGTGAATCTCCTGTGCCTGCTCTGCAGTGGCTGTCTTGCCGGTTCCGATGGCCCATACAGGCTCGTATGCTACGACAACCTTTGCCATTTCTTCGGCAGAAAGCGTATAAAGCACATTTTTCACCTGGGCGGAAACCACATCGAAGTGACGGCCAGCCTCGCGCTCATCAAGGTTCTCACCTACACAGAAGATAGGAGAAAGGCCCTCTGCGATTGCAAGTTTCACCTTCTCGACGAGCGTCGCATCAGTCTCTCCGTAATACTGCCGTCTTTCAGAATGTCCGAGGATGGTGTATTCGCATCCTGTTGAAGAAAGCATCTTCACTGAAACCTCACCGGTATAGGCCCCTTTCTCCTTGTCAGCGCAGTTCTGTGCGGAAAGGCCTACAACCGAGCCCTTTACCACCTCGGCCACAGGATAGAGATGAGTAAAAGGAGGTGCAATGATGAGTTTCACGGAAGCAGGCACTTCAGATGCCTTTGCAACCACTTCCTTTGCGAGTTCGATTCCCTCCGGAACTGTAGTGTTCATCTTCCAGTTGCCGGCCACAATATTCTTTCTCATGTCATATTAATTTAAGCCGCGCAAATTTAAGAATCTTTTTACAATGAAAAAATTCCTCCGGCATTTTTAGGACTTTCAGGCATGATGCATTCAGGTATGGACCCGCTGTCACATGGACATGAACTCGTCAAGAATCTTTGTCCTGTTCTCATCGGTATCCGGCAGGTTGGACTGCAGCATGGCGATTTCAGACCGGTCGGTCACCGGCTTCATCACATACAGCCTGTACAGTGCCGTGCCGTCATCTTCATGCCATCCGGCAGCGCACAATATCTCGATCTTGTCCATCCCCGCAGAATAGAGGATGAGTTCCCCGGTACCGAAACAGGAAAGATTGGTATCCACCGACCGGCTTCCCGCATCAAAGGAGAAACGGTTGGAAGACGCAGCAGAGTCCTCCTGCTTGAGGACATAGACCTTTTCGGACTCATAGGAATACACAGAATACTGGACCAGAAGCCCGTCTCCGAACTCATAATAAAACTCAAGACTTCCGGGCCATCCGGGATTGTCTTCGTATCTGCCGCATCCGGTAAGAGTGCCATCAGATTCCAGACGGTATGTCTCCTTCGGATTCTGCAGGGCATAAAACCCATGAAGTTCATCACTTGAAATGGTCACATCCCCATATTGCGACTTGTCGCAGGACATGACGGACAACTGCATCAGAACAGCAGCGGCGAGAAATAATTTTTTCATCATTTTTTCACTTTTATATTGTACACCAATCCCATATCCGATTCATACCCCCGTCCGGAAAATATGGAGATCACGTCGCTGTCCACAGAAAAATTCAGGTTGCCTCCTGATTTTACATGTGACAATGTCAAATAATAACCATTTGCAGAATCATCCCATCCATAATCATATGGATGGAATAGTTATCAAACATATAGAATTTACACTTTTCATAAGATTAGGTATTAATAGTTATAGATTTTCTGTTCAAAAATAAAAAAATATTGATTTTTTCAAAATATTGATTTAAATCAAATGACACCGGTGAAGGGTCAGCCGCCGACCCTGTACAGCCGCCATACCTCCCTGAAGGACACGGACTCGCCGGGGGACAGGCTGAACATCGGCGAATTCGGCTCCATTTCGATGAAATCCGCATTGAAATATATCATCATCGGGAAACTCCCGTGACCGGGATTGCAGTCATAAAGTCCGCCGGGAACATATTCAAACTCCTTGACATACAACACGTCACCGTTCATATAGAACGTCTTGCCATCAGTATTGAAGATGCCGTATTTCCTTGCCTGCCCGCCGCCGGGGAAAGCCGTGAACCTTCCATTGCGGCACAGCACCCTGCCATCACGGACAGACACCGGGACAAGACTGTCCGGCTCGAAGGCCATTTCCGAACAGCCCTGAGGATATGCCCCCGTGCTGTCGGCCGTACAGAAAAAGATCCCTCCCGAAGGCAGAAGAGTCCTCGTCCAGAAACAATATTCGACATCGGAGGCGGAAACATTTTTCATCGTATGCACTATCGTCAGTTCCGGCTCCGAAGGATCAAGACAGTATCTCCGTTCAAGCCGTATCCCGAGAGACTCCGATTCGGGGCTTGTCAGGATGACGCTGTTCCCGGCGGCAGACGACACTGAATACTCCCCTGCCCAGAGTTCCGCATGCAGGTTCTCCGTCTTCCGCTCATTCCCGACATCGAATCTTCCGGCCGAAGGCCCGCGCCCGGTCCTCAGATAGTCCTCCAGTCCCCAGCCGTCAGTCACATCATCATTCCACAGGACATTGTCATCTTCCGAGACCGGGCCGGATGCGCAGAACCCGAAGAAAGTCACACCTCCCCCATATTCCGGATTAAGGATGACGGACACGGTCCCGTTGGACATCTTCACGGACTTTTCCCATCCCCGCCATGACACAGTCTCCACTTCGGGCAGGCTGCCGCCATTGCCTGCGCATGAAACAAGCAGGATCAGATAAGGAATACAAAACTTATGTTTCATTTCACACGATATTTCAAGCGGTAAATTTAACTTGAAAATTCCATTGCGGCAATCCGTCCTGTTTTGTGCGGATGATGATATTTTGACTATCTTTGCAGGATGTGCCGGCAAATGCGGAGAAACTGTTTCCTCCGGGAGAGGCCACCGGGACAAATCAGTCCTGAAAAATACTGATTTTTAAGACAGAAATGATGTCCGGCACAGACGGAATGAAAAACAATAAAAAATTACATACGATGAAGAATTTTGTTGAGGAACTCAAATGGAGGGGCATGATACAGGACATCATGCCCGGGACGGAAGAGAAACTTATGGAAGGTCCGACGGCAGCCTACGTGGGCATCGACCCGACGGCAGACTCGCTGCACATCGGGCATCTTGTGAGCGTGATGATTCTGAAGCATTTCCAGAACTGCGGGCACAAGCCATTCGCCTTGGTGGGCGGAGCCACGGGAATGATCGGAGACCCTTCCATGAAGTCGCAGGAAAGGAACCTGCTGGACGAAGAAACGCTGGCGCACAATGTGGCCTGCATCAAGAAACAGCTTTCGAGATTCCTTGACTTCGAGTCGGATGCGCCGAACAGGGCGGAGCTGGTAAACAACTACGACTGGATGAAGGACTACTCCTTCATCAACTTTGCCCGTGACATAGGAAAGCACATCACTGTCAACTATATGATGGCAAAGGACTCGGTGAAGAAGAGGCTCTCTTCGGAGTCCCGCGAAGGCATGTCATTCACGGAATTCACATACCAGTTGCTCCAGGGCTACGACTACCTCTGGCTCTATGAGCACAAGGGATGCACCCTGCAGATGGGCGGAAGCGACCAGTGGGGCAACATTACCACAGGAAGCGAACTCATACGCAGGATACTCGGCAAGGAAGCCTACGCCCTCACCTGCCCTCTCATCACGAAGGCAGACGGAGGCAAGTTCGGAAAGACGGAGAAAGGGAACATCTGGCTCGACCCGGAGAGGACATCCCCTTACCAGTTCTACCAGTTCTGGCTGAATGTGTCGGACGAGGATGCGGCGAGGTACATCAAGATATTCACAATGCTCACCCGCGAGGAAATCGAGGCAGCCATTGCGGAACACGCCGAGGCCCCGCACCTGAGGAAACTGCAGAAACTGCTTGCAAAGGAAATCACCGTCATGGTACACGGGGAAAGCGAATACAACAATGCCGTCGCAGCCTCTGAAATGCTTTTCGGGAATGCCACTTCCGATGTGCTGAAGAGACTTGACGAGAAGACCTTCCTGCAGGTGTTCGAAGGCGTGCCTACATTTGAAGTCGCAGCCGACAGGCTTCCGATGAACATTCTCGAACTTCTGGCAGTCGAAACCTCCATATTCCCTTCAAAGGGAGAGTACCGCAAGATGGTGCTGGCCGGCGGAGTGAGCATCGACAAGGAGAAAGTGTCCGACATCAATGCCATGATCGGCAGCGAGTCAGTCC
>JADIMO010000134.1 GCA_017694755.1 Candidatus Cryptobacteroides merdavium | reverse complement strand
CTTCAGCTCCATTACATATGCAAGCTTTTCTTCATCTATGCCGTCAGGGTCATAAACGAATCCGTTGGAATCTGAAAAGGTGAGCACCTTTGCACCGAGGTGAAGAGCCTTTTGTGTAGCATACTGGGCCACATTTCCGGAGCCGGATATGACTACCGTCTTTCCTTCGAAGCTGTCTCCCCGGGTGGCGAGCATGGCGGCAGCAAAATAGCATGTGCCGTAGCCTGTGGCCTCAGGTCTGAGCGGACTGCCTCCCCAGTTGAGCCCCTTGCCGGTGAGGACTCCGGCGAACTCGTTGCGGAGCCTCTTGTACTGGCCGAACATGAATCCTATCTCCCTGCTTCCTACTCCGATGTCGCCTGCCGGCACATCAGTGTCCTGTCCGACATGCCTCTGGAGTTCCGTCATGAAGCTCTGGCAGAACCTCATCACTTCATTGTCCGATTTTCCTTTCGGATTGAAGTCTGAGCCTCCCTTGGCTCCGCCCATCGGCAGGGTAGTGAGGCTGTTCTTGAATGTCTGTTCGAAGGCGAGGAACTTCATGATGCTGAGGTTCACGCTCGGATGGAAGCGGATTCCGCCCTTGTAGGGCCCGATGGCGCTGTTCATCTGCACACGGAAACCCCTGTTGATGTGGATTTCACCTTCGTCGTCGAGCCATGGGACACGGAACATGATGACGCGCTCAGGCTCCGCTATGCGTTCGAGGATTTTCTGGTCCATCAGATAGGGGTGTCCGACGATATAGGGAGCCACGCTTTCGAGCACCTCCCTGACTGCCTGGTGAAACTCCTTTTCTCCCGGGTTTCTGGCGATGATGCCGGCCATGAAGACCTCAACATAATTTCGGGTAAACTGGTCCATTGTGTCTGAGATTTATTAAGTCCGTAAGATTGTGTCAATCTTCACAAAGGTCATAAAAAAATTCTGCAAATGCAAGAACCGTCCTCCTTTGCGGAGGCTTATCGCCATTCGGATATTCTTGTGCATGCTTTTGTCCGGAACTGCTGCCGTCAGACAGAATTATTTTGGATATTTCCGTATAAATGAATATATTCGCAAAACCTTGTGCAGTTTTGGCACGATGAGTTTTGCCGGGATCAAGCAGGGGGTGTCCCTGGAGTATTTTGACAATGTTCATTTAAAACTTAGATATAATGAAAAGAGTATTTGTTGCAGTATCATTGATGCTTTCAGTAAGTGCATTTGCCCAGACGGCCGACACTACGGCGGTCAAGGAGGACGGCCCGAAGGTGAAGCAGCTTGAGAACGAGAAGATTGATGAGTACAGGAGAAGTTCCCTTTATTCTGTCCTGGTGAAACATTCGAATGCCAATTACGGCGAGACGATAGATTCGGTGTTCATGATGATGGAGACCCCGGACAAGTTCAATGACCATGACCTTGCAGTGAAATCGTTCGAGAGTTCGAATGCAAAGTCGAAAAAGGTGAAGGAGAGCGTCCGCGGAACTGAGAAGGATCCGAACATAAAGGACATCGGTGCATTCATGGACGCCAATGACGTGGCCAGGGAAATGGTGGCCAAATGGTTTGACCGGGATCCGCAGACCGGGTATTTCGATGTGGACCTGATCACCGAGCGCGGGTATTATGATGCTTCCTGGAAAAGCATAGAGGAGGCTGACGCCAATGTCAGGGGACGCGCGATGCTTGCCGATGCAGGCTTTGACCTCATAGGGAAGACATTCATGATAGTCAATGACATCACCTTCATAGACCATGGGGAGAATTCCGCCAAGGCGAGTGCGGGCATCAAGGCCGGCCTTTCCATTCTCGGGGCGATCGGAAGCGCTGTGACCGGTGACAATTCATTCCAGGAACTTGGCGACAGTTCAGGAGAGCTGATAGGAACCATAGCCAATGAAATCGCAGGATACAAGGTGAATATCATTTCATACCTGTACCGTCTCGACTGGAATGAGGAAATGCTCGACCGCTTCCTCACTGAATACTGGATAGACGAAAGCAATCCGGACCCTGCCAAGAAGGCTGCCTTCGAGGCTTCCGATCTCTTTACAATGTCTTATGTGGGATATACGATGACTTCCGCACAGAACGTGTCATCCAAGTCATTCTCAAAGAAACCGCTTCAGGAACAGTTCCTCAAGGTCTGTACGCGGGCTTTGGACAAGGCCATCGTCGAGCTTCAGCGGGAATATGACGAGTTCAAGATAAAGGTGCCTATATATGCAGTTAATGATGACGGCACGGTGTCGGTGAAGATTGGCCTGAAGGAAGGCGTCACGGAGGGGTCTTCGTATGAGGTGCTGATGAAGGACATGTCTTCCGGAGTCGTGCAGTACAAGCGTGTGGGCATGCTCAAACCGGTAGCCGGAAAGATCTGGGACAACAGGTTCGGCGCCCTTGAAGAGGCGGAGATGCTTGAAGCGGACCGTAAGGAAGCCGAGGCTGAAGCGGCTGGGTCTGGAGCCGGTACTGAACAGGGTAGTGAAGCCCTGGCACAGGCTACGGCGGATGAGGCGGCTGAAACCGCCGGACTTGAGGAAGGAAATCCTTACCTTGACTCCAGCACATTTGAAATTGTGAGCGGCGCAGGCAACATAATGCCGGGACTGCTTGTTAGGGAAGTTAAAATCAAATAAGATAAAATGAAAAGTTTGAAGTATCTGCTGACTGCCATCCTGGCGGTAATCATTCCTCTGTCGGCTGCCGCTGCCGGCGGAACACAGAAGAAAAAGAAGAAAAAGGCCGATGAGAATACCATGGAATGGTATTATGAGCTGGAGGCCTATGCCGCTCCATATAAGGGCAGCTGTGATGTGAAGGTATGGTCATACGGTCCGGATGTGATCACTGCCAGGGACCAGGCCATGAAAAATGCTGTGCATGGAGCCATTTTCAGAGGGGTGCCGGGCAATTCTTCCAAAAGGCTGACCGCACTTCCCCCGCTTGTTGAGGACATCATGGCCGAACAGAACAACAAGGCTTTCTTTGATGCCTTTTTCATGAACGGCGGGCCCTATCTCAGATTTGCCACCAAAACCATGGCGGACGGGAATGACGAGATACTCAAATACGGAAAGAAGAACTACAAGGTAGGAGTCATAGTGACAGTACAGTATGATGCCCTCAGAAAGGCTTTGGAGCAGCAGGGCATCATCAATTCACTGACATCCGGCTTTGCCAAATGACCTGCGGTATGAGAAGGATTCTTGCTATGGCATTTTTGGCAGCGGTTTCGCTGCTTCCTGCCTTCGGACAGGCTGCGGTGCCTTCCATAATGGTGGTTCCGAGCGACTCATGGTGCAATGAGAACGGTTTCGTGAACGTGATTGAGGACAACGGGGTGCAGATGTACCAGACGGACTACAGGACAGCGCTCCTCAGCAGTCCGGACCTGAAGATTGTGATCGGCTTCGTCAACAACATGATGACTGATTTCGGATACAGGACCGTGGATCTTGAAAGCACATTGAAGAACATTGAGACGGAGAATGCCCTCAATTCAGTCACTTTCTCTTCTACTGGAGATTCGTTTGCCGAGACTCCGAGAGAACAGATGTCAAGGGTGGCGAAAGCCGACCTCTGGCTTGAGGTGGGATGGACGATGAACCAGGTCGGCCCGAAGAAGTCGCTGACATTTTCCATGAGGGCACTTGACGCCTATACACAGAAGGAAGTGGCTTCGGCGATAGGTACCACAGGACAGACAATTGCCGTGGAACTTCCTGTCCTTCTTGAGGAGGCTGTAAGTTCATACGCATATGAGTTCAAGTCGCAGCTCCAGTCCTTCTTTGACGAGCTCCTGGCGAACGGAAGGGAGATTACCCTGGAGATCAGGGTGTGGGACAATGCCGGCTTCAATCTTGAAACCGATATGGAAGAGGATATGCTGAGCTATATGATTGAGGACTGGGTGTTCGAAAATGCCGCCGGAGGCAACAAGACTCCGGTGACCGCTTCTGAAAATGTGCTCGTCTTCAGGGGTGTCAGGATACCGAATGTGACTCCGGAAGGCCGTCAGGTGGATGCGAGGTACTGGACGCGCTCTCTTGTCAGAATGTTGCGGGATAATGGTATAGACAGCAAATTGTACACAAAGGGGCTGGGCAATGTCATGATTGTCCTCGGCCAGAAATAAGACTGACATGAAAAGATATTTCATAGGGCTGGCAGCGGCTCTGCTGATGCCGCTGTATGCCGCCGCACAGGATGCCGGAAGCAGGATAGCATTGACTCCATATGTGTGCTATGACATTGAAAGCATTCCTGGGACAGCTTCCTCCGCCCTTGAACGGAAATTGACGAGCATGGCCACTGCAAACGGCTTTGCCGGGATGTCGGACCGCTTTCTTCTCACCGCGATTCCTGAGGTGATGAGCGTGTCCATGACTCCTACTGCCCCGGCACAGTTCGTGGTTGAGGTTGAGGTAGAGGTATATGTGGTGAACAATCCGGAGGAGGTTATAGTCGGGCAGACCGTATATTCCCTGAAAGGGGTGGGAGCCAGTGAACAGAAGGCAGTCATCAGTGCCATCAACCAGATAAATGTCAGAAGTGTGGACACGAGGCGTTTTCTTGAGAATGCCAGGTCGAAGATCATTGAATATTATGACGGGAGGCTCCCGTCCATCATAGCGAAGGCACAGTCCCTTGCCTCCATGACAAGGTATGACGAGGCTCTTGCCGTGCTTTCCGCCGTGCCTGACTGTCTTGCCGGCTATCCGCAGATAGCGGAAATGATGGTGGATATCTATACAAGCCGCATAGACAGGGATGCTGACAGCCTGATTCGTGCCGCTTCGGCAAAGCTTGCCTCAGGC
>JADIMO010000133.1 GCA_017694755.1 Candidatus Cryptobacteroides merdavium | reverse complement strand
TGTCTACCGCGGACGCATCAGGGAATATGCAGAAAAATACACGAACGCCCGGTATTTCGAGAACCAGCGCCCATGGGGCATAAAATGCGACATAGCAATGCCATGCGCCACCCAGAACGAGATCAACGCCTCCGAGGCGCAGACCCTGGTGGACAACGGCTGCATCTGCGTGGCCGAAGGCGCCAACATGCCTACGGAGCCGGAAGCAATAGAAATATTCCAGAAGGCAAAGCTGCTCTACTCCCCAGGCAAGGCATCAAATGCCGGCGGCGTGGCAGTATCAGGGCTTGAAATGACCCAGAACTCCATACGCCTCAAATGGACAGCCGAGGAAGTGGACACCCAGCTCCACCGCATCATGAGCGACATCCATGAAGCCTGCGTAAAATACGGCACGGAGCCTGACGGCTACATCAACTATGTAAAGGGTGCCAACATCGCCGGCTTCATCAAGGTTGCCGATGCAATGATGGCCCAGGGTCTGGTGTAGACCCGGTGGCATATAACTTCTGGAAAAGCATCCGGACACCTGAATGAAATCAGCGGCGGAAATGACATATTGCAAGTCAGATGTATATTGCTGCCGAATGGCATATGGCGACCGAGATAGCGTACAATAGCGTATAAAGGGGAGATGAATCAAATGTGAAAGTCATCCCCCCTTTTCCATGTCCTTAGGCGGCGTCTTCATTTTATTTGACAATGATCCGCAAAATATTGGTTTGGTCTGCAAATAAGATTAAATTTGCAACATTATGGACACTGATACAAGAGAAAGGCTCATAGGGTGGGCGGAGAAATACAATGACCCGCAATATTTTCAGGAAGACCCGATAATTTTCCCTACAAGAATGGCGGAAATATACCGCAGAGGGCAGTGCCTGCTGGCGGATGTGGAGATTACGGCGCTGATTGCGGCACATCTGGCGTGGGGACGCAGGGCGATGATAGTGCGGGACTGCACGAGGGCCCTTGACGAAATGGGATGGAAACCTTATGACTATGTGATGAGGGGAAAGTACAGGGATGAAAATGCAAGCCTGCACAGGACGGTGAAATGGAGCGAATTCGCGCAGATATGCGGAAGGCTGAGGGAAATATATTCGGAAGTCCCGAGCATAGAAGGTCTTACGAACGGGGAGATAAGATGCAGGATCTACGGCAGGAAGGAGGATCCGAAGGCGCCTGACAAGAAAATCAACATGATGCGCAGGTGGATGGTTCGGGATGACGGGAAGGTGGACCTCGGGCTGTGGAAAAATTCGGACAAGAAGGACCTGCTGATCCCGCTGGATGTCCATGTATATGACGAGGCAGCCGCACTTGGGCTGACAACGAGGAAACAGAAGGACATCACCACCGTACACGAAATCACGGATGCCTTCAAGGAGATTTTCCCCGGTGACCCCTGCAAAGGGGATTTCGCCCTTTTCGGATACGGGGTGACAAAAGCTGCCGAAGGCAAATGATGACAGTCCAGGCTGACTGCAGAACGGCAAGACATGCTCGACAACCATGAAAATCTGACATATTTATGCCTAAGCTTTACATAATATCAGGATGCAACGGAGCCGGAAAGACCACGGCTTCCTATACTCTGCTGCCCGAAATGCTGGAATGCAGCCAGTTCGTCAACTCGGACGAATTCGCAAAGGGGCTTGCACCGTTTTCTCCCGAAAGGGCCTCAATACAGGCCAGCAGGCTGATGCTGATGAAGATAAGATACCTTTTGAAAAGGAAAGAGGACTTCGCAATTGAAACTACGCTCGCCACGAGGACACTTCTGAAGACCATCCGCACCGCCCAGGACGAGGGCTACAGCGTGACCCTCATGTATTTCTGGCTCAATTCGCCGGACCTTGCAGTCGCAAGGGTAAGGGCAAGGGTGGAGGCCGGAGGGCATGACATCCCGGAAGACACAGTCCGCAGGCGATATGGCATGGGAATAAGATATTTCTTCAAAGACTATGTTCCGGCCTGCGACAGATGGATCCTTGCTGACAACTCCCGGACACCTTTCCGTGTGATAGCCGAAGGTTCCAGGGATGAAATCATGAACATAAAAGACAAGGGGACGTACGACAGAATACGCAGTTCAGCCCTGGCGGAAGATAAAAGTGATGCCGCTGAAGGCATGACAAATGAATGAAAAATGACAGACAAAAGATACTATCTCGACACATTCAAGGTGACTGAAGCGCAGATGGGAAGGCTGGTGACGGAGGCACTTGCACACGGAGGGGACTATGCGGACCTCTATTTTGAATATACGACTTACAACGACCTGCTGCTCAGGGACGGGGAGGTTTCATCCGGAGGATTCCACATTGACTTCGGAGTGGGAATCAGGGTGCTGAAGGGAGAGAGGACGGGATATGCCTACTCGGAGAACACAGGGATGACGGACATGCTCGCAGCAGCCAGGGCAGCGGCGATGATTGCAGGAGGACAGTCAAGGAAACAGGGAGAGAGGGCCGCATCCGGAATGATGGGGAACGATGCCGGAAAGACAGACATAGGCAATGCGGGGTACGGCGGGACAGGCTCAGGTGCGGACTGGCAGGACCTGTACCCGATGCGCCAAAGCTGGCGGTCGGCAAGGGCGGAAGAGTTTCTGCCTTTTCTGAAAAGCCTTGAACAGAAGATAACGGCAAAGGACGGAAGGGCTACAAAGGTGATAGCAAGGCTTTCCGACTCGCAGAGCGACATCATGATGTTCAACTCCGAGGGGGAGTTGACCTGTGACACAAGGCCTCTCGGAAGTATCACGGCATCCGTCATCTTCTGCAGCGGAGGAAAGACGGAGAACAAGACCGTGTCCAGAAGCTTCAGGGCCGGGGCAGAAATGGTGACGGAAGAGCTCATTGACGAAATGGCTGCTGAGGCTGTTGCCGGAATCGATGAAAGGTTCGAGGCCAAAAGGCCGAAAGGAGGGCAGATGCCGGTCGTGATGGGGGCAGGAGCATCAGGAATCCTCCTCCACGAAGCCATGGGACATTCGTTCGAGGCAGACTTCAACCGCAAGGGACAGTCCATATTTTCCGGCAGGACAGGAGAAAAGATCTGCGACAGCTGCATCAGCATCATCGACGACGGAACCATTGCAGGCAACAGGGGGGCATGCAACTTCGATGACGAGGGCATCCCCGGGCAAAAGACCTATATGGTGAAGGACGGCATCCTCAATTCATATCTCCATGACAGGATCAGCGCAAAATGGTTCGGGGTCTCCCCTACTGGCAACGGCAGGCGGGAATCATTCAGGTTCAACCCGATACCGAGAATGCGGGCGACATATATGGAGAACGGCAAGGCATCCCGGGACGACATCATAAGTTCCGTCAAAAAAGGCATCTATGTGGATGAATTCTCCAACGGACAGGTCAAGATCGGCGAGGGCGACTTCACCTTCTATGTCAAGAGCGGAAGACTCATAGAAAACGGCAGGCTCACGGCACCGGTAAAGGATATAAACATCATCGGGAACGGGCCGCAAGCTCTTGCCGACATAATTGCCGTGGGAAATGACCTGAAGATAGACAACGGCACATGGACCTGCGGGAAAGACCAGAGCGCGGCAGTCAGCTGCGGCATCCCGACAGTCCTGGTACGCAGCCTCACCGTCGGCGGCAACTGAAAAAAAATCAGAAAAAAAATTCATGCAACATACAGAAGACAAATACGGTGAAACAGGCGGGAGCCTCATCGTAAAGGAAGAGATGGAGAGTGCCCGCCACTTCATGGAGACCGCATTGCGCCTTGGCGCGTCCCAGGCCAGAATCTCGCTCAGCAAAAGCGTGCTTGACTCATTTTCCATCCTCAACGGGGAACTGGACAAGGTGACACATGCGGCAGACAGGTCCATCTACATGTACATCTTCGCCGAAGGACGCTACGGTACTTTCTCGACCAACATGACGGATGCTGACAAGGCGGAGGATTTCGTGGGCAAGGCCATAGAAACAGTGAAGATGCTTGCCCCGGACCCGCACAGACGGTTGCCTGACCCGGCAAGGACAGCAAAAGATGCGCTGACAGGTCGGGAGGCCGGACTGTACGATGAAGAATATGCGAAGGTGACATCGGAAGAAAGGCTTGCAGCGGCACTGTCAGGTGCATTGATGTGCGGAGAAGACAAACGGAAAGGAGGATTGACGGGGGCATTGGTGTCAGGAAAAGACAGACAGGCTGACAGAAACGGAACAGAAACGGGAATGCCGGCAGGCGACAATTGGAAAATGATTTCCGAAGAATGTGAATATTCGGATTCCGTTGACGACAATTATACGATAGACTCGCAGGGATTTGCCGGAAGGCATACGGAAACCTCATTTGCATTCTGCAGCGAAGTCACGATAGCGGACAAGAACGGCAACAGATTCAGCGGCTACTGGTGGGAATCATCCCCGTTCCGCAGCGGACTCGACCTGAAGGACTGTTCTGCAGCGGCATTGCGAAAGGCTGTCAGCCAGATCGGTCCAAAGAGGCACAGGAGCGGAAAATACAGCATGGTCGTGGACAGAAGCGTCAGCTCACGGCTTGTTTCGCCGCTGTTTTCTGCCCTCAACGCCATGGCCATACAGCAGAAGAACTCTTTCCTTGACGGCAGCCTCGGACAAAAGATATTTCCGGAAGGGATGACGATAATGGATCTTGCCAGAAGCTGCGGCAGGCCGGGCAGCAGGCTGTTCGACACCGAAGGCGTGGCCACTGCCGATGCCCCGGTAATTCTGGACGGAGTCGTTAAAGAGTATTTCGTCAACACATACATGGCCTCCAAGACGGGTTTTGCCCCTACCATAGAAGGGGTTTCAAGGCCGGTACTTATGCCGTTCATCCAAGGCGGAAGCAGTACCGGGACCGGTTTGGTTTCAGAAGAAAAAGAGGTATCTTTGCAGGATATTCTGCACCGCTGCGGCAGCGGCATTTATGTCTGCGGCTTCAACGGAGGCAACTGCAACCAGACCACGGGCGACTTTTCCTACGGGATAGAAGGTTTTGCCTTCAAGGACGGGAAAATCACTCATCCGGTGCGTGAAATGGTCATCACCGGAAACATGATATCCCTCTGGAACAGCCTCCTCGCGGCCGGAAGCGATGCGCGGGCCGGCACAAGATGGCAGATACCGACACTGGCGTTCGAAGGAGTGGATTTCAGTGCATAATGACACATAATGCGTATCATAATTGCCTCAATTAAAGGAACTATGACAACTGACAAAAAAATATATTGTGAAACAATAGCAAAAGGAAAGATACAATGAAAATTGAAGACAACAAGGTGGTGGAGCTCTGCTATGAGCTCGAAGTGGACGGGGAAATTGTGGACAGGACCACACGGGAAAAGCCTCTCGACTACATTCACGGGACAAGGTCGCTCCTCGACAAGTTCGAGGCGAACATAGCAGGACTGGAGCCGGGCAGCAGATTTGAATTCACCCTTGCTCCCGCGGAAGGATACGGCGAGATAGATCCGGACAGGATCATAGAACTTCCTAAAGAAGCCTTCGCAGTGAACGGGGTCGTGCAGGAGAATCTTCTCGTTCCGGGCACGACAATCCCGATGCTGAACGGAAAAGGAGGCGTGGTTCCGGGAAAGGTGCTTGAAGTCCATGAAAATTCAGTCACAATGGACCTCAACTCCCCCATGGCAGGCAAGACGCTCAATTTCTCCGGCGAAATCCTCACGGTGAGGGATGCCACTGAAAAGGAACTCAAGGAGGGACTTCACGGCGAATATGTCCATACCTGCTGCTGCGGTGGACACGAAGGAGGATGCCACGGACACGGTGAAGGGCATGAAAACGGAGGATGCGGCGGCGGACATTGCCACGGAGGACACCACGAAGACGGCGGATGCTGCGGACATGGCGACGGACACGGTGAAGGACACTGCCACGAAGGCGGATGTCATGGAGAAGGCCACGGCCATGATCATGGAGAAGGATGCTGCGGGAAATGCGATTAAAGGCTGACAGACAATGTGGTTGGCTCTGGCATTCGTGTCGGCAGCCCTGCTAGGACTGTATGACACCGCTAAGAAATCGGCACTGAAGGACAACGCCGTCCTTCCGGTGCTGTTTTTCAATACGCTGTTTGCATCCCTGATCTTCTCCCCCTTTATAATCGACAGTGCGGCGGGGACAGGATGGTTTACCGGGACTGCCTTCGACAGTTTCCCCTACGCCGGACATCCGGAAACATCCGGAGCAGACGGAGGCACGGTCCTGCATGCCCACTTGCTGGTCATCATCAAGTCCTTCATAGTCCTTGCATCCTGGATATTCGGATATTTCGGCATCAAGCACCTCCCCATCACGATAGTGGGGCCGATAAATGCCACAAGGCCCGTACTGGTACTGATTGGAGCAATGCTGATCTTCGGGGAAAGGCTCAACGGCTTCCAGTGGACCGGAGTCATCCTGTCCATGATATCCCTCTATCTCCTGAGCATATCCAGCAAGAAAGAACATGTGGATTTCGTGCACAACAGATGGATATGGTTTGTGGCAGCCGCCGCAGTAATCGGAGCAATAAGCGGACTGTATGACAAATACATAATGCGCGAACTCAGCCCGATGTTCGTCCAGAGCTGGTACAATCTGTACCAGATGATCATAATGGCCATAGTCTGTGCAATATTATGGTATCCGAACAGAAAGCACACGACCCCATTCCATTGGAGCTGGGCCATTCCGCTCATTTCCATATTCATCTCCGCGGCAGATTTCGCCTATTTCTCGGCGCTCAACCAGCCAGATTCGATGATATCCGTAGTGTCCCTCATCAGGCGTGGTTCCGTGCTCGTTTCATTCGCCTGCGGAGTGCTGCTGTTCAAGGAGAAGAACCTGAAAGCCAAGGCCCTTGATCTCATCCTGATTCTTATAGGTATGATTTTCATATATTTCGGCTCACGATAAACGAAGATGGAAAAAACCTCCGACATAAGCCGGCGCCCTGCCATCAATGACGCAAAGATTACCGTCAGAGGCATTGCCGTACTCATCCTCAACTGGAACGGAAAGGGATTTTTGGAAAAATTCCTTCCTGCCCTGCTTCATTCTGTGGAACATTTCAACGGGCAGAATGTCAAGACATCCGCAGAGGTCATAGTCGCCGACAATGCATCCACGGACGGCTCAATGGAAATGATGGCAGAAAAGTTCCCCGTTGTGAAGACCATCGTCCTTGACAGGAACTACGGCTTCACGGGAGGCTACAACAAGGCATTCGAAAAGATTGAATCGGAGTATTTCCTGCTCATCAATTCAGACATTGAAGTCCCGGAAGACTGGCTCACTCCCCTCTTCAGATGGATGGAACGCCACCCGGACTGCGGAGCCTGCTCTCCGAAACTGCACTCATGGCAGGAAAAGGACATGTTCGAATATGCAGGGGCTGCAGGCGGCCTTCTGGACAGATTCGGCTACCCGTTCTGCCGCGGCCGGGTCATGAAAAAGCTCGAAAAGGACGAAGGACAATACGATACACCGGCCAATGTATTCTGGGCCACCGGGGCCTGCCTGATGATAAGGTCATCGCTATACCTTAAACTCGGCGGCCTAGACGGGAGATTCTTCGCCCACATGGAGGAAATTGACCTGTGCTGGAGGGCGCAACTGAACGGATGGAAGATAACCGTCGTGCCGCAGTCCACAGTATGGCACATCGGAGGGGGGACGCTGCCGCAGGATTCGCCGTGGAAACTGTTCCTGAATTTCCGCAACAACCTCCTCATGCTGGACAACAACCTCGCACGGACCTGTGCCATTGAATCACTTGCCGGCAAAGGCTTTGCAGCATACGCGGACGATGAGGCGACAGAGGCAACCGGACGCGCTGACAGGGGCAAAGAAGCTGATGCCACCATCAACAATGGAAGACCAGGAACAGAAATTCCGGACATCACAAGACTTTCCCGGAAAGCAGCGCGGAAAGCCAGACGGACAATATTCACAAGGATGCTTCTGGACGGCTGCTCCGCAATGGCGTATCTCCTGTCATTCCATCCGAGATATTTCCTGTCCGTCCTGAAAGCGCACAACGAGTTCCGCAGGCTCCGCAAGGGAATCAGCGCAGATGAGGTACGGAAATACCTCGAAAGCCTCAGCATCATCCCTGCCGGGAGCAGGACCGTTCAAGCCGCAGGGTCCCGCCCGCGACACATAGAAATCAGAGGACTCCACAAAAGATGGATAATCCCCGAAGCCCTGTTCAAAACAAAAAATGACTGAAAATGGCAAGTTACCTGCAGATAGAAAACATATCGAAGTCGTACGGACCCAAGGTGCTGTTCGACCATATATGCTTCAACATAAATGAAGGGGACAAGATGGCGCTGATTGCGCCGAACGGGACCGGCAAGACATCGCTGCTGAGGATTCTGGCCGGGGAGGACAAATCGGATTCCGGCGGAAAGATAATGTTCCTGAAGGACATAAGGATAGCTTTCCTGCAGCAGGAATACGACTTCGACCCGGAGAAGGGAATCTTCGACCAGATAATGAGCCACAGCACGGCATTCACGGACCATCTGGACCAGGAACATCTTTGGGAATACGAAAGACGCGTAAGGCAATACATCACAAGCTTCAGGCTTCCCGATCCGGACCAGAAGATGAAGGAACTGTCAGGCGGGGAAGTCAAGAGGGTGGCCCTGGCGGAAATGCTGGCATCCGAGGCTGACTTCTTCATCATGGACGAGCCGACCAACCACCTCGACATAGACGCCATCGAATTCCTCGAAGGCTTCCTTTCCCGCTCCCGATGCACCCTGCTGATGGTGACCCACGACAGATATTTCCTCGACAAGGTCTGCAACACGGTCATGGAGCTGGACCACGGGGCACTCTATGTGTACAAGGGCAACTATCAGAACTACCTTGAAAAGAGGTCGGAACGCATCGCCAACTGGAACGCTGAGACAGACAAGGTCCGCAACATCCTGCGCCGCGAGCTCGAATGGATGCGGAGCACGCCGCAGGCCCGTACAGGCAAGGCAAGATACAGGATAAACGCCTTTCATGAACTCAAGGAAAGGGCGGACCAGACAAGAAGCGAAAGCAGGATATCTATGTCCGAAGTCCAGGGAAGCACCCGCCTCGGCACAAAGATAATCAACTGCAAGGATGTCTCCTTCCGGTATGGCGACGACTGTTATCTCAGCCACTTCACATACAACTTCCAGAGATACGAGAAGGTCGGCATAGTGGGCAGGAACGGCGCCGGGAAAAGCACATTCATCAATCTCCTCACCGGCAGCTACACACCAGACATGGTGTCCACCGACCCTGAAACATACGGAGGAAAGGAGGGGCAGGGACTTCTGACCGGCACTATAGAACGGGGCGAATCCCTGAAAATAGGCTACTACCGCCAGCAGGGCATCACCTTCAACCCTGACGACACTGTCCTTGACATAGTGAACGACACCCGCCTGCTCAACCGCTTCCTCTTCCCTCATGACATGCTGAACAACAGGATAGAAAAGCTCAGCGGAGGAGAAAAGCGCAGGCTCTACCTGCTCACCGTCCTTATGCAGCAGCCCAACCTGCTCGTGATGGACGAACCTACAAACGACCTGGACATAGTCACCCTGAACATTCTTGAAGAATATCTCAAGGAATTCAACGGCACCCTGATCATCATTTCACACGACAGGCATTTCCTCGACAGGCTTGTGGACCATCTATTCGTCTTCTGCGGGGACGGCGTGGTGAAGGACTTCACCGGGAGCTACAGCGAATACCGCGAGTTCATAAAGGAATACGAATCCCGGCAGAGATCAGCCGCCAGGGCAGAAGAAAAAGCAGCCAAGGCGACCGCAAACCAGATCAGGGAAGCATCCGGCAACAGGCAGCCCGGCAGCAGACAGGCAGACGGCTCCGGCATGCAGGCCGAGGGGCAGGCTGCATCAAAGCCCGCCAAAAAGAAGCTCACCTACAAGGAACAGCGTGAACTGGAGCAGCTTGAAAAGGACCTTGAAGCACTCAATGCAGAAAAGGCAGCACTTGAAGAAGCCTTGAACAGCGGCACTCTCGGCTTCGAAGAACTTCAGAAGGCCTCCTCGCGCATCGGCGAGCTCATGTCCATACTTGACGAAAAAGAAATGCGCTGGCTCGAACTTTCATGCTGAACAGTCCGGCACAGCGCAACAGCCGATGTCTTGCGGCGATTACCAGCGTATCTGAAGGAAAGCCCTGAATCCGGATGTTTTCAGACCGCTTTGATACGACAGATCTCCGGAAAATGTCTTGTATTCGGCACTACCGAGCCGGGCCTCCATGCCTACGCCCAACTTGCCGAAGGCCACAGATGCCCCTGTCACAAACAATGAGGCATAATTGCCTGCAAATGAGTTGTCCATCAGCAACACGGAAAAAGTCGGAGCATAACGGAAATACGCCTCTATGGTGAGCTTCTGTCCTGGAGTGATTGTCACCGAAGGCCCCACCTGCAGACTGTATTCCATCTTGTTGAGTGTCCTTTCTTCAAGGATCGTGGAAATGCTTTCATTCTCACCGGGAACCGTCACTCCCAAAGAAGCCGGGACCACCGTATAGTTAGAATATGAAACATCAAAGAAAACCGCATCAAGTCCGATGCTCACAAGACGGGCAATAGGCTTGTTATGGAACATGAATGTACGCCCGCGGGTCAGGGAAAAGCCATAATTGTTCCTCACACCGGCAACATTGTCATTTACAATATCACCAGCCTCGTCAAACACACCTCCGAGATCCCTGAGATCAAAGTTCCCGTCGGAAAGGCGGATCTTGTCAGAAAGGTACGAGAAATT
>JADIMO010000132.1 GCA_017694755.1 Candidatus Cryptobacteroides merdavium | reverse complement strand
GTCGCAAAAGAAATTCTGTCCTATAATTAAATTTTGCAGAATATCCGACAATTTATAATTTTGCACCCGCAAATATTTACAGTCAATCAATTAAACGAAATATTATGGCAACAACAGCTGATTTCAAAAACGGTCTTTATCTCAATTTCAACGGAAAACCATGCTCGATAGTATGGTTCCAGCATGTGAAGCCGGGAAAGGGCCCTGCCTTTGTAAAGACAAAGCTGCGCAACCTTGAGAACGGCCGTATTCTCGAGAATACCTTCACGGCCGGAGCTAAGATCGAGACCATCAATGTGGAGAGAAGACCGTACCAGTTCCTCTACAAGGACGAGGACGGATATAACTTCATGCATGAGGAGACTTTCGAGCAGATCCACCTCGGTGAAGACCTTGTTGACAATGCGGACCTCATGAAGGAAGGCCAGCATGTGGAAATGATGTTCGTCGCTGACGAGGAAAGGTGTCTTACATGCGAGCTTCCGACTTATGTCGAGCTTGAGGTGACTTATACCGAGCCTGCAGTGAAGGGAGATACAGCATCCACGAATGCCCAGAAGGAGGCTACTCTGGAGACCGGAGCCACCATCATGGTGCCTCTCTTCATCAACCAGGGCGACAAGATCAGGGTGAATACCACTGACCGTTCCTACGGAGAAAGGGTAAAGTAGACGAAGTCTGAAATAAACTGATTGCAGATAATGAAGGTGAGCCGTTCAGAAAACAGGCTCACCTTTTATTTTATACTTCGTCTACAATAAACGCTGCGCCTCGGCATAGTCAAATAAATTTGCCTCTGCTCTCGGCTTGCAGTTTATTTTAAATGATTATCCGCAAAATGTCCGGGTCAAGCCCGGAATGACCGAAGCCCTCGGCTGCGCTCGGGATGCTTACTGCAGCTTCGGGAGACGGACGGTGAAGCAGGCTCCTTTGAAGACGAAGGACCGCTGGTAGAGGATTTCACCGTTGCATTTCTCAACTATGTTGCGGCAGATGGCGAGTCCGAGTCCTGTGCCGGAACTCTTTGTCGTGAAGTTCGGCGTGAAGAGCTTGCCGAGGTTTTCCTCCTTGACACCCGGGCTGTTGTCCTCGAACACTATGTCGTAATAGCCGTCCTTGACACTGTTGCGGATGAAGATGCCGATCCGGCCCTGGATGACCTCCCTGCCTTCCTCCGACTCTTCCTTCTGCTGGATTTCGATGGCCTGTATGGCGTTGGTGATGAGGTTCACGAATACGCGTATCAGTTGCGGCTTCGGGGCCATTACCATGGCATTTTCAAAGCCCATGTACGATATGGTGATGTTGTCCTTGTTGTCAAATATGGTCAGCTGTTCCCTCATGGTCTTGTCGAGGTCCATCAGCACGGGTTCCTCGCTGTATAGCTTGGCGAAGGTGGAGAATTCGTTTGCGGTATCGGTAAGGATGTCTATGTGTTCCAGGACGACGGCAGAAACGCGGTCGAACTTTTCGCTCCATGAAGGGTCGTTTTTTTGCTTCAGGCGTATCAGCCTCTGGATTTCCAGTTTTATAGGGGTGAGCGGATTCTTGATTTCATGAGCTACCTGCCGGGCCATCTCGCTCCACGCTTTGTCTCTTTCCGCCTGTGCAAGTTTCTTGGTACTGTCCGAGAGATCGTGCACCATCCTGTTGTATGCCTCCACAAGGGTGGAAATCTCGTCTTTCCGTTTGTATATGATGTATTCAAGCCCGTGTATGTCCGTAGAATTCATCTTCTGCCCCATTTCAAGAATAGGCTTGAACATGGCGTTGACCATTGTCGTACTGACCACTATGGTGGCAACCAGCAGGATGAGGAACAAGTTGATGATTGTGGCCGAATGGAAGAAGGCGTCACGCTTGAAGTCATAGCCCTGATCGGTGTACGGGGCGTTCAGTATGGCTATCATCTTGTCCTTGCTGTTGAACAGCGGGGCGTAGAGGGAGTAGAACCTGTGTCCTGCAAAGGTTTCCTTGCCTATGAAGAATTTCTGTTTGGCATATACGATGCTGTAGTAGGCGTCCTGGTTTATTCTGGAGCCCAATATCATCCGGTCGAAGATTTCAGGATTGGTGCTCTTGAATATCTTTCCTCCAGGGGTGTAGAGGTTGATGTCCGATTTGGTCATGTTGCCGACCTCCGTGATGATATCAGAGAATTCCTGCGAGTTCAACGCATTATAGTCCGGAACATATTTCATCCGTGATTCCAACAGGGCCTGTATGGTGCTTATCTTGCTGGACATCATGTTGTACATGTTGATCTCGTTGCGGTTGTAGACGAAGGTTACGCTGGCGACGGTCATCACTATGAGAGTGAGGAAAAGCGCAGAGCACAGGACCGTGTTGATCCTTGACCTGTAGTAGTTCTTCCTGAACTGCTGTGTCCTTGACTTCCGTTTCTTCGAGAACAGATACAGGATGCCGTAGGTTATCAGCAGGAGGTAGGAGAATGTGATCAGATATGTCATTGCTCCTCTTGCAGGCCTGGATACCACTATGGCTTCATCAGACGATATCCAGTTCACGAAATGGAGATGCTTTTTCTTCTTTATTATGTCATTCTTCCCGTTTTCCATCTCTATGTCCGGCCCGTTTTCAGGAATGATGACCGTAGGATAGGCATAGTTCCCCTTGCTTGTCACAAGCTTTCCCGAAATGTATTTCGCATATGAGTATGAAGGAGGCATAGTTATGCTTCCGATGCCGGACATCAGCCCCGGAATGTTGCCGTAGCCCCTGTTTTCGGCGTAGGATTTGGGCTTGACCTCTATGAACATGCGTACTATTCCGGATTTTTCGGAATAGAAGATGAACATCCCTATGTAGCTGGGGATGCCGTCATTGTTTGTATATATGAATCTTGAGTTGTCCGCTATCGGCACCCCGTCCCTGACCCTGCTGTTGAAATATTCGAGGCAGTTCATGTGTCTGCCGCTGTTTCCTGATATTATCCGGTCCGAATCCTTGCAGACTGTCACTATGATGTCGTAATTCTGTGATATCCCGGTCAGATAGTTTTCCGTCAGCCTGTTAAGTATCATCATGCTGTTCATGCCTTCTCCGGTCAGGGAAGAAATGAACGGGTCGTTGGCAATATCATTTTCCACGGACCTGAGCTGTATCTCGACACCGAGGTCCCTGTCTACCGCGAGCCTGTTGGCGAGCACCACTATCCTGTCCTGCTCTTTCTGGAAGCCTGTGATGCCTGCCATTGCAGTGAGATAGGCCGAGCACAGGATTGCAAATACGAACAGGAATTTTCTGGAGAATGCATTGTATCTGAAACCGAAATAGTATTTGAATACAGGCTTGAGCATCTGCACCAGCAGAAGAATCGCAAAGAAAAGCGTGGAATAGGACAGATAGACAAGAAGCGTGTAGATTGAAATCTCATTCCACAGATAGAGTTCAAGCGATATGTTGGAATTTATTATCAGACTTTTCAGGCTGAAATGCGTGTAGATGCAGATCAGAATCACCATAATGATGATGCCTGCAGTATATCCGGCCCTGGCCCTTGCTGTCTTTTTCCTTATGACGAGGCTCATGAAGCTTCTCCGCACCAGGAATATGCATACTATATAGAGGAATATGCTCGTGTTGAATATGATGAGTGCCCCGAAGGAGTAGAGAAGCTTTCCTCCGGCATAGACTGTGGGGGAGAAGAATTGGGCGTTTACATGATGTCCCAGGAAGTACAGGAGGATTGTCATTCCTGCAAGTGTGGCCGTGGTCAGGGTGAAGTTCCTTATTGACCTGTGTGACCACAGATACAGTACAGAGGAGATCACAAGCAGCAGCAGGGCTATCCATCTTATCATTGAATTGGCGAAGAATGCCGATGCCAGCGACGGGTCTGTCAGTATCTTGAACATGGGCTTGCCGCCTATGCTGACCGGTGTCCCTCCAGGCTCATTGACAGGATATATGTTGACGTACGGGGGCAGCTTCAGGTGCGGATTGATGCCGTTCTCAATGTTGTGCAATCCTTCGAGAAGGGTGTTCTGTATTTCAAGTCCGGCAATTACCCGGCAGTTGATGCTGTCACTGACTGATTTGACTATATACCATTGGGGGCCGAGACTGAGGTAGCAGGCTTCCACGGTCACATCGGAAAGAGGAGAGACCAGGCTCATCCTGAGATTGGTGAATTTCTGGAAGATGAGCTTTGTGCCCGTGTCGTCGTTGGCTATGGGGAACTGGTTGCACCATGACTGCAGGGTGTCATAGACATATCTGTATATCACCATGTCTTCCGGCAGGTCTTCCAGCTTCATCCATGAACTGTGGTCAGATTCCAGTGCCTGTTTCACATACCCGTCCAGGATCTTCATCCTTTTTTCAACGCGTCTTTCCACCTTTTCGGAAATCCGTTCTGCACTTTTGGACTGCGAGTTTCCTGCAAATGACAGAAGAAAGGCGATGGCTGCTGCGGCCAGGCAGAACACATGACCGTATTTCTTGATGTATTTTCTTAAGTTCATCAGCATTGTCCTGTTGTTTGTCGGGGCTCCGGTCGTCCGGGACGGCTATTCATGATGGTATGGCTGCCCTTTCATTATGGTGAAGGCCCTGTAAAGCTGTTCCGTGAATATCACTCTTGCCATCTGGTGCGAGAAGGTCATTCTTGAAAGTGAGATTTCCCCGTTGCTCCTTTGCCGTACCTTCCCTGAAAATCCGTAGGCACCCCCGATCACGAAGACAAGGTCGCGTCCGGATGTGGCAAGTTTCTTTTCCAGTACTCCGGCCCATTCCATCGAGGAATATTCCAGCCCGTGCTCGTCGAGAAGAATGATTTCATCTCCGTCCCTGACGGATTTGAGTATCAGCTCGCCTTCCTTCTCCTTTATCTGCTCCCTGCTCAGGGCGGAGACATTCTTCAGTTCCGGTATTTCGCGTACCTGGAACTGTATGTAATGCTTCAGCCTTGCCGTGTAGGTATCAAGTCCTTCCCTTATCCAGTTCTTTTCGGTTTCCCCGACCGTAAGCAGAGTGATCTTCATATTGTTCCGAGTTTCTTACAAAGGTAAGAATGTGGCTCGGTATTTGCAATAATCGTGCTCTGCAATCTGGGTTTCATAATGAATAAACTTCTGAATATTATATTGATGCCCCTGGTCCTGTTTTTTACGGCAGAACCGGTGCATGCGGCTCAGGATGACGCCTATGACGTATTTGTGCCGATAGCCAAATATATGGGACAGGGCAATGCAGACAAGCTTTCCGCATGGTTCGCAGACAATCTTGAAATCACGGTCATCTCCACATCGAACGATTCGAGCCGGAACCAGGCCCGCCAGATATTGAAGTCATTTTTCGATTCCTACACTCCCCGTTCCTTTGAAATAACGCATAGGGCAGGACGCTCCAATATGAAGTATGCATTAGGGACCCTCAATGCGGGTGGAGAAATGTTCATGGTGACAATATTCGTCAGCTACAGCAAGGCAGGTTACCGTATCCAGCAGCTGAAGATAGAACGCATAAAATAAGCTGCAAGCCGAGAGCAGAAACGAATTTATTCGGTTATGCCGAGGCGCAGCGCGATTGTAAACGAAGTTTAAAATAGGTGCTTTTATGGAAATGGCACGCTATTTGCTAAATATGAAAACCGGTTAGTTTAGTTGTTAATAATAGGGTTATAGTAAGTGAAAGTCCTGCTCTGTGACGGAGCAGGACTTTCTTTTTTATCTATTTCTGTCTCATAAAGATACGTACAGGACATCCTGTAAAGTCGAACTTTTCGCGCAGCCTGTTTTCCAGAAATCTCTTGTACGGTTCCTTCACATACTGCGGAAGATTGCAGAAGAATGCGAAGGAAGGGCACTTGGAGGGAATCTGTGTCACATATTTTATCTTCACATATTTACCTTTCCATGCAGGTGGAGGATAGTTCTCTATCTCCGGCAGCATGGTCTCGTTGAGGACAGAGGTAGGGATCTTCTTCGAGTAGTTGGCATATACCTTTGCGGCAGCATCGAGCACATCCATTATCCTCTGCTTCTTTATGACCGATGTGAAGATTATCGGGATGTCGTTGAACGGAGCAAGCCTTGCCTTCAGCGACTCCGTGTATTCCTTCATCGTGTTGCTGTCTTTTTCGACTGCGTCCCATTTGTTCACCACGAGCACGCATCCTTTCCTGTTTCTGGCTATGAGGTTGAAGATGCTCATGTCCTGGGCCTCGAGCCCGTTCTGGGCATCTATCATCAGGATGCAGATGTCTGAATGCTCTATGGCCCTGATGGACCTCATTACGGAATAGAATTCGAGGTCTTCATGTACCTTTGTCTTCTTTCGCATCCCGGCGGTGTCCACAAGCATGAATTCATGCCCGAACTTGTTGTAATGGGTTGCTATGGAGTCCCTTGTGGTTCCTGCGAGAGGTGTGACGATGTTCCTTTCCGTACCGAGAAGGGCGTTTGTGAGGGATGATTTCCCCACATTCGGCTTCCCGACGATGGCAATATGCGGAAGCTCCGGATGGTCGTCTTCCGCCTTGTCATCCGGCAGCTTCTTCACTATCTCGTCCAGGAGGTCGCCCGTGCCGCCTCCCGTGGCGGAGGATATGCTCCACACTTCGCCGAGTCCCAAAGAATAGAACTGGTAGCTGTCGTACATCTTGTCTCCGGTGTCTACCTTGTTCACGGCCAGCACTACAGGTTTGCCGCTCCGCCTGAGCAGGTCTGCTATCTCGGCATCGTAGTCCGTGATGCCTGTGCCCGCCTCGGTCATGAAAAGCACAAGGTCAGCCTCGTCAATCGCAAGCAGCACCTGCTTGCGTATCTCCTCTTCAAATATGTCATCGGAGTTGGATGTGTATCCGCCTGTGTCCACCACTGAAAACTCCTTCCCGCACCACTCGCATTTGCCGTAGTGCCTGTCCCTTGTCACGCCTGCCGTTTCATCCACGATGGCCTGCCTCATTCCCACGAGGCGGTTGAACAGGGTTGACTTGCCCACATTGGGTCTTCCGACTATCGCTACAAGACTCATTTCTTATTCTCCTCGGTTTTGTAAGTGAGACCGCATCCGGCACAGTCGGAGCAGCCGAGATCGCTGCAGGAAGGGTTCTGTTTCCCGTTTTTCCTTCCCCACAGCCTGAGTTCGTCTTCCTTGGCACATCTTATCCCCAGCTTTTTCATTGCCGGGTTGGTGCTTATCTCCGTATCCGGGAATTTCCCGTCCTTGCGGAAGATGATGTTGAAGCACAGTCCGATTACGCTTATTCCGACCAGCAGAAGGGCAGCTATGAATATTTCCATAAAAAATCATTTTTCCGGCCGGAAAGCGGCGTCAGTGTCATCTCAGAAAATGAAGCTGTCGCTTATCGGCTCGTAGTTATATACCTTGTTTATTATATTGGCAAAAGTGTCTGCCACTGAAAGTACGGTGATCTTGCTCTTGTCTTTTTCCGGGTCAGGTGAAAGAGGTATGGTGTCGGTCACTATCACTTCTTCGAGGGCGGACTCCGCTATCCTTTCATAGGCGCTTCCGGAGAACACCGCATGGGTTGCGCAGGCCCTTACGCTGTTTGCTCCCATCTCCTTCAGGACATTTGCCGCCTTGGTGAGCGTGCCGGCCGTGTCAATCATGTCGTCGACGATGATGACATTCTTGCCTGCAACATCGCCTATGGCTGTGATTGAGCCGACCACATTGGCCCTTTCACGGGACTTGTGGCAGATGATGACCGGGCACTGGAGATATCTTGCATAGGCATTCGCCCT
>JADIMO010000131.1 GCA_017694755.1 Candidatus Cryptobacteroides merdavium | reverse complement strand
ATACGGTAGGAAAATAGAGCAACTTGACTCTCTGGAGAGCCGGTGTCCGTATTAGACTTTCCGTACTTCGCGAAAATCTCCTGCTTCTTTTCAGCCTGTAAATATTCAGCCATTTTGCAAAAAGATTAATGTGTTGATGAAATTTTGTTGCATATTTGCCCCGAGGGGCAGAAAAGCGGCGCAAAGTTAGCCATAAAATCCGATTAAACAAGCCTTTGACCGAAAAATTAGCAAAAACAGATGAAAGAGAAAATATATGATGATGCCGAAATCGGTGAAATACATTTTGTGAAAAGCGCCAGAAGCCGCCGGATCAGCATAAGGGTGCATCCGGTCCGGGGCGTGACAGTCACGGTCCCGTGGGCGATGAGGTATGACGACGGGATGAAATTCTTCCTCCGGAAGCGGGACTGGGTGCTCTCGACCGTCCGCCGGCAGGGGGAGAGGCTGCGCCAGGCCGAGAAAGACGGCAAGGCAGTCCGCACCATAGAAAACGGCACCGTCGTGCATACCCTCCTTTCGGAGATTGTCTTCGTGCGGGATGTCCCGGCTGCGGGATCTTCCTCCGGAATTTCCGTCCGTTCTTCGCTTGTGGAGGATGTCAAGCTCACCGGCCGTCTTTATCTGAGTCTTGACCGTCCTCTGTCCCGCAAGGAAGTGCATTATCCGTCTGCCTCCGCCGGCAGTCCGGCCTTTTTCTCCGCCCTTTCTGCGACACTCATGAAGGCCCTTGTGAAAATACTCCGTGATGAGGCCCGCTCCCTGCTACCGGTCAAGCTCCGTTTCTTCGCGGAAAGATACGGCTTCCGTTACAATGGCGTGACTATCAAGCACAATTCCTCCAACTGGGGCAGCTGTTCCACCCTCGGCAACATCAATCTCAACCTCAATCTCGTACGTCTCCCCGAACCGGTCTGCGATTATGTTCTCCTGCATGAGCTCGCCCATTTGCATCATCATGACCACGGTCCGGAATTCCATGACCTTCTGGAGCGTCTCTGCTCTGACAATCTTTCGCGCCTGTCATCGCTCGGAGACCCTTATGTCGCCAGGCTTCTCGCTTCTGTCCGCCGCAGCCGGGCGTCCCGTCCGTTCAGCCATGTCCTGAGTATGGAGACGAGGAAATACCGTCTGCTCTGACTCCGGACAAATTATGCTTTTTCGGCATGGCGGCCGGGAACTCTGAGCCTGTGGCGGAAACGCAGGAAATAGAAGATGCCTGCGGTAGTGAGTCCGATCGGGAAGCCCATCCAGATGCCTGTGATGCCGAGACCTGTCTTGAATCCGAGGAGATATGCCGCCGGGATGGCTATGATATAATAGCTGATGAAAGCCATGACCATGATGGGCTTGACATCCTGGATGCCCCTGAGTGCATTGCAGAAGCAGAGCTGGAGCCCGTCGCCGAACTGGTAGGTGAACAGGACGAACAGGAGCGACATGGCTATGGCCGTCACTTCCGGAGAGTCGGTGAACATGCCGATGATCGGGTATCTGAACAGATAGATAATCGCACAGAAGAACACGGAGACGGACAGTATCATGAAATATCCTTTTGTCGAATATTCCTTTACGGACTTCAGGTCATTTTTCCCGTATGAATTGCTGACAAGGACAGACACGGCAGTGGCGAGTCCGGTCATGAGCATGAAACATATCTGGGAGATGGTCAGTGTCACCTGATGGGCGGCGAGGGCTGTGGCCCCGATCCATCCTGCCATGACTGCGCTGACGGAGAATGTGGAGGTCTCCATGCCGGTCTGGAGGGCGAGGGGATAGCCCAGGTTGAACAGCCTTTTGATGCCGGTCCCGGTGACCCTTGCCTTGCGGAAGCTGTCGGTATATTCCCGGAGTCTCCTTGCCTTGGCTATGTATATGACGAATATCACCAGCATCACAATCCTTGAAAACAGGGTGCTGAGCCCGGCCCCGAGAAGACCGAGTTCCGGAAAGCCGAGCTCACCGTATATCAGGACCCAGTTGCCGAAGATGTTCAGCAGGTTCCCTCCCATGAGCAGCGACATTGACACCACGGGCTGGCAGATGCCGTCCGTGAACTGCTTGAGAGTGTTGAATCCGAATGCGAATATGGTGGACAGGCCGACCACGATGAAATATGGCCTTATCAGCGGCAGGAGATGCGGCTCCTGTCCGAACCTGTCAAGGAAAAGATAGATGACGGCAAGGATGGCAAGCCCTGCAACGCCTATGATGCCGTTGAGGGCAAGGCTGTTCTTGACAGCCGTGCCTATGCCCCGGCTGTCTCCCTGTCCGAACATTGAGCCCACCACCGGCGTAAGTCCGCAGGCGAATCCGAGCTCAGTGAATATGAACAGGTTGATGATTCCGTTCACAAAAGACGAGGCGGCCAGATCGTCCACCCCGTACCATCCTATCATTATGTTGTCGGCAAAGCTGAGGATTATCACGCAGGCCTGTCCCAGCATTATCGGGACGCCTATCCTCAGGATGTCCTTGATTTTCTGCATGTCAATTGACTGTAATCAGGGGCGATGCCATTGCCTTCTTCAGCTGGTCGTCGTAGCGGAGGGCAATCTTGACTCCTGCTTCCTGATACCAGTAGCGGACTGCAATCTCTTCTTCGATGAACGGTCTGATTTCTTCACGCTTGAGTCTGATGAACCTTTCCTTGTCCATGTCGAGGGCCTTTTCGAGGGCATCAAGTTCAGCTTTCATCGGTTCTGTGAGCCCGTCTTTTTCTATCTCCTTTTTCATCTGGTCGAAGAGCGTCTTCGCGCTGCTTCTGTAGTCAAACTCCTGTGTCTCGGCGAATTCTATGAACTCTTCGAAGTCTTTCTCCGAAAGATGGAATTCATCCACCGGCAGGATGCTGTCATGCTCGCGGACATATTTCAGCACGAAATTGTCTATTACGCCGGAAAGGACGAGAGAATAGACAAGCCTGCTGTATGAAGGCGACTCAATCAGCACATCCGGAGTTATGCCGCCGCCGTCACGCACCGTGCGTCCGTGGGCGGTCTTGAATTCATGGGTGAGGGAGTCAGGGATGTGGCCCACGCTGCCGTCCTCGTTGCGGTGGCTGTAGTCGATGGCCTGCACGCATCTTCCGCTCGGGGTGTAGTATTTGGCGGTGGTCACCTTCAGCTGTCCGTTGTAGGTGATAGGGCGGATGGACTGGACCAGTCCCTTTCCGTAGGTCCTCTGCCCCATGATAGTGCCCCTGTCGAGGTCCTGGATGGCCCCTGACACGATTTCAGAGGATGATGCCGAGCCGGAGTCCACCATCACGACCAGCGGAATCTGTGTGTCCACCGGTTCAGTGGAGGTCCTGTATTCCTTTATTGATTCTGTCGTGTTGCCTTTGGCTGTCACCACAAGCGAGCCTTTCGGCACGAAAAGGGAAACTATTTCGATGGCCTCATTCATCAGCCCGCCGCCGTTGCCGCGCAGGTCGAGGATGAGTTTTTTCATGCCCATGTCCTTCAGTTTGAAGTATCCGTCCCGGACGGCATCGGATACGTTTTCGGTGAATCCTGTCTGCTTTATGTAGCCGGTGGTGTCATCCAGCATCCCTACATATTCCACATCCGGGATGTGTATCCGTTCGCGCACTATGGCCACATCCACGGTGTCTCCGCTGCGGAGTTTCTTTACCTTGAAATTGACGGTCGTGCCCGGCTTGCCCTTCATCCTGTCGCTGCTTTCAGCTGCTGCAAGTCCTTTGGTCGGCTTCCCGTCGATGGAAATTATCTCATCTCCGCAGACAAGCCCGTTCTTATAGGCAGGGGAGCCGTAGTACGGCTCGTTTATCACCACATTGCTGTCCACCTGCTTGTAGATGATGGCTCCGATGCCTCCGTATGTCTTTGACAGCATCATCTGGAGGTCTTCATTTTCCTCCTCGGGTATATACATGGTGTACGGGTCGAGGTTTTCAAGCATTGCGTCGATCCCGCTTCTCATCATCCTGTCAAGCGGCAGCGAGTCCACATAGGACCTGTTCAGTTCCTTCAATATGGAGTTCTGTATCTCCACCCATTGTCCGAGCTTGAAGCTTTTGGACTGGGCACAGGCTGACGCCGAAATGAGGACGGCGGCAAGCGCAGCCGGTATGAATCTTATTATTTTCATCAGTAATGAATTTTGCAGTCAATGACAATGCAATGCCCCGTATCATGCCTTGAAGGTTCCTGTACGGGGAATGCATATTTCCCAAAAATCGCAAATTTATGAAAAAAATGCCGATAATAAAGCAGATTTAAAATCTGTTTAATACCTTTGCACCGGTTTTAAGTAGTGAAAATATAAAAGCAGTTGATTATGAAGATCGTTTTTGCAACGGGCAATGGCGGAAAACTGCGTGAGGCATCTGAGATCCTCGGCGAGGGATTTGAGCTCGTTACCCCCGCACAGTCAGGCATTTCTGAAGAAATTCCTGAGACAGGCAAGACATTGAAAGCCAATTCTGTACAGAAGGCTCAATACATCTGGGACAGATGCGGGCAGGCTTGTTTTGCTGATGATACCGGTCTGGAAGTTGATGCTCTCGGCGGCGCTCCGGGCGTATATACGGCCCGCTATGCCGGTGAAGACAAGGATTTCAACCGGAACATGGACAAGCTCCTCTACGAGCTTTCCGTACTGGAGACCGAAGCCTCGATGGCTGCATCTGTAGGTCTGAAAATGCGTCCTGTTTCCCGCAGGGCAAGGTTCAAAAGCGTTGTCACCCTCATCCTTGACGGCGAAAAGCACATTTTTGAAGGCACTCTCGAAGGCACGATTGCCAGGGCCAAGGCCGGAAACGGCGGCTTCGGCTATGACCCGGTGTTCATTCCGGACGAGTTCCCGGACAGGACCCTCGCCGAAATCACCGAGGAGCAGAAGAATGCCATTTCCCACAGGGGCAAGGCGCTCAGGGCCATGGCGGAATACCTGAATTCCCTGAAGTAATGACAGTTTCTGCGGAGCTGATAGTCCTGCACACCACCAAGGTGGGGGAGAACTCCCTCGTCATCCATACCCTCAGCAGGGAGTACGGGAGGAGGAGTTTCCTCGTGCGCGGTGTGGGGAAGAAGTCCGCGATGTCATTGTTCCTGCCGATGAATGTGGTCGAGGCCGACATAACTGAATCATCAAGGTCCACCCTGTTCACTGCGAAGAACATAGTGTCAAGACATTCACTTGTCGGCATCCGCAACAGCGTCAGCAAGAATTCCATCACCCTTTTCCTAAGCGAAGTCCTTTACCGCACGGTCAAGGACGGAGCCATGGAACAGGGGCTTTTTGAATGGTGTGAGAAGAACATCCTCCTGCTGGATGCCATGGAGTCCGACTTCAGCAATTTCCATATAAGGTTTCTGCTGGAGCTGACCGTCGTCCTCGGATTCAGCCCTGCGACGGATGACTTTCTTCCTTTCGCCCATGACCACATCGCCGTCCTGGACCGTTTCCTGAAGGCTTCCTTCAGCGAAAGCATGCTCATTCCTCTCTCCGGTCCTCTACGCAATGCCCTGGCCGAAGAGATTCTCCGTTATATCGAATATCATATCGAGTCTTCCCTCAATGTCAATTCACTCCGCGTCCTGCGGGAGCTTTTCGGGTGACTATGGGGCAGATGACGGCTCTACAGGACGATGTCATGTGTGATGTCGTTTGCAGACAATATTGAAATTACTACATTTGCATCTCTGAAAAAATGGAAGATGATACGGAGAATGAATGACAAGACGGAATTCGAAGACAATTATTCCAACTATTTCAGACGCTGCGTCCTTTTCGCCAGGTCTTATGTATTTGATCAGAATGTTGCGGAATCGATAGCAGCGGAAGCATTGTCTCTGTATTGGGAGCGCCGTTCGGCAGGTGAAGAGATACAGATGGTGCTTCCGTTTCTTTTTTCGGTCATCCGGAACAAGGCGCTGAGGCATCTCCGGCATGAGAGCCTGAAGTCAAAGGTCCATGACGACATGAGCCGGGAGATCAGGGACGAGCTCCAGTTCAGGATAGAGGCACTCGAATCCTGTGATCCGCATACATTGTTTGCAGAGGATGTGCAGAAGATACTGCATGATACCCTTGATTCACTCGGGGGGAAGACGGGGCGTGTCTTCAGCCTGAGCCGTTTCAACGGAATGACTAACAAGGATATTGCGGAGAAGATGGGCATTACGGAGAAAACGGTCGAATACCATATATCCAAAGCATTGAAAGCCTTGAGGATATCGCTAAAGGACTATCTGCCTTTGATAGCCGTTTTCCTCGGGCTGTGACAGGCTCCTGTGACAAATTTTCATAAAAATCAGAAATTTTTTCAAAAATATTCAGGGTCTTTCCGTTCTGGAGGGACTTACTATTGTTTTACCCGAAAAAGACAGCCGTTATGGAGAATGATTATGGACAGATATTGAAATATCTGAGAGGAGAGGCTACTTTGGAAGAGAGACTCAGAATCATGGAATGGGCAAAGTCCGATGATGCCAACAGAAAAGAACTGCAGGCTTTCCGGAGGATATACGATGCCCTGCTTCTTTCGGATAGGGAAGTTGCCGCGGCCCCAGCAAGAAGCGGAAAATGGCACAGGATAATCGGATGGATTGGAAGTGCCGCAGCAGCTGCTGCAGTGGCCGTGGGGGTCTGGTTCTTCAGACCGGATGACGGAGGACAGGCAGAGGATCTGGCCATTGCTTCCCTGTCGGCGCCGTTCGGACATCAGACCGAAACGGTCCTGAATGACGGGACGAAGGTC
>JADIMO010000130.1 GCA_017694755.1 Candidatus Cryptobacteroides merdavium | reverse complement strand
GCCTACGGCAATTCTACCGCACTTCCTTTCGAGAAACATTTCTATTCAGGAGGCGCCAACAGTCTTCGCGGCTGGCAGGCAAGGTCTGTCGGCCCCGGACTCTCACAAATGGACACAACCTTCATCATCCCCAACCAGACAGGCGACATGAAGCTTGAAGCCAATGTCGAATACCGCTTCAAGATGTTCTGGAAAATAGCCGGGGCGGTGTTCGTCGATGCAGGAAATGTATGGACGCTCCGTGACAATGAATCCGCCGGAAACGCCTCCCGCTTCACATGGGATAATTTCGGCAAGAGTATAGCCGTCAACTGGGGAGCCGGTATCCGCCTTGACCTGAATTTCCTTCTCTTGCGCCTTGACATGGGAATGAGGCTTCACGACCCGGCCCGCACTGACAGCCGCTGGCTAGATCCTGGACAATGGTTCCGCAGGGGCAACTATGCAGTGCATTTCGGTGTCGGATATCCGTTCTGACGGCGCATGGGATTGCCGTCCTGGTTGTACGGTTTTGCCAGAGATACCCGGACTCTGCCCGGGATGACTTCCCGGTGAGAATATTACGGACAGACATTATGATTTTCCGCGTGTTTCTTTGAGATTATTTGGAGTCTGATTTCATTTGTTCACGATTATTTGATATTTTTGCACCGCAAGACGGTGAGAACGGCCGTGCAGCAAGATTTGCCGCAGCGCCGGGACGGGAATCTGCAGAACCGCCCCGATGCACAAAGTGCTTCATGACTGCATGCTGCCGATCCTTAAAAGGGAATCCGGTGCGAATCCGGAACAATACCCGTTGCTGTAAGTCCCTGCGGACCTTGGCCGCATTCAGAATCAGGCCATCTTCGTATGGTATGCCGGATTGGCTCCTGCATGCCGACAATCCATGCATCATGTCACTGCCGCAAGGCGGGAAGGCGCATGGACGGGACAAGTCAGAAGACCTGCCGCCCTGCATGAAAGGTGTCGCGGGATTACGGCTATCCTTTGCATTGACCGAAGTTCATGAGGGTCTTCCGTGGTGATCTATCATGGCTGCTACAGGTCTGTCCTTACATTGCGGCCAATGCAGAAGTTTTCCTGCGTCCATAGTAATAATCATTTAATTCATTATTATCATGAGACGTTTTTACCTTTTTGTGCCGGCACTTCTCCTGTGCCTCGCTTCCTGCATGAAGGAGAATTCTCCTGAAGAGGAAGATTTTGATTTTGTCTCTCCCAATGGGCTTTATGTGGTCAATGAAGGCAGTTTCGGCTCCGGCAATTCATCACTCTCTTATTATGACATCAAGTCCGGAGAGGTGGAGAACAATGTATTCTACAGGGCCAACGGTTTCAGGCTCGGTGACACCGGCCAGTCAATGACCGTCCATAACGGCAAAGGCTGGGTGGTCGTGAACAATTCAAATGTCATATTTGCCGTCGGCTTGTCTGACATGAAAGAAAAGGGGAGAATCACCGGGCTCACATCCCCGAGGAACATTGCATTCGTATCAGACACAAAGGCATATGTCACCGACCTCTATGACACGAAGATCACGATTGTGAATCCGCAGACATATCAGGTGACAGGGTGGATTGAAACAGAGGCCTCGACTGAGCAGATGATCATTTCGGACGGATACATGTATGTCAACTGCTGGTCATACGGCACGGAAATCCTGAAGATAGACCTTGCTTCCGATGCCATAGTGAAACGGATAAAAGTGGGGATACAGCCCTGCAGCATGGCCCTTGACTCCCAAAACAGGCTGTGGGTGCTTACCGACGGAGGCGGATGGGAAGGCAATCCTGCCGGCTATGAAAGCCCCGGAATGTCCAGAATCGACCTCAGTACCGGGGAAGTGGATGCCGAATGGAAGTTTGACGACTACACATCCGTATCCGATCTTACCGTCAGCCATGACGGGAACACATTGTATTGGCTGCGGTCCGGTGTCTGCAAAATGGACATAAACGCCACGGACCTGCCTTCAGAGCCTCTGATCCCAAATTCTTCCGGACAGACATTCTACTCTCTGACGGTCAGTCCTTCCGACGGTGACATCTATGTCGGGGATGCCATAGACTATTCCCAGAACGGGAAAGTGTACCGCTACTCTGCAGACGGAACGCTCAAATCGGAATTTTCCGTCGGCATCTGTCCGGGAGCCTTCTGCTGGTATTGACCTGTACAGACTGATGTGCATCAGAAACATAGTCTTCGGGAGTGTCCTGAAACCGTGGGCAGCCGTCATCATGACTCTGCTGCCTGCTTTTGTCGCGTACGCAGCTGTCCCTGATGCAGATACTGCATCGGTCTGCATTGACGCCGCATCGGTGTACGGTTCCCGGCCTCTCATAGCGGCCGGAATGCACAGGACTCCGTTCGACAGCCTCGCGCTGAAGGAAAACATATCCCTTTCTTTTGCAGACATCCTGTCCTACAATTCCTCCGTTTTCGTGAAACAGTACGGACGCGCCACCCAGTCCACCGTGTCGTTCCGGGGGACATCAGCCTCCCATACCCAGGTGCTCTGGAACGGGATGAAGCTCAATTCCCCTATGCTTGGAATGACAGATTTTTCCATGATTCCCGCCTTCCTGACCGACAGCGCCGAGCTTCTGCACGGCTCATCTTCGCTCCAGGCAGTTTCTGGAGGGTTG
>JADIMO010000129.1 GCA_017694755.1 Candidatus Cryptobacteroides merdavium | reverse complement strand
GTGACATTCCGGAGCTTTCCCTTGAAGCCCATGTGAGGGTCACCGATCCGGCCGAGAGGGAAAATCAGGGTCTCCTGATACCAGATGCTGTCTATGCGGTTGCGGGCCTGGTTATAGACATCATGGCGGCGGCCTTCAAGGCGTTCGGCAAGTTCGCCGTCAACATAAAGGGAGGTGCCCTTGTGGTCGCCTTCAACACGGATCTTGGTCCATTCTCCGGCAGGAAGGCGGAAGTCATGGAATACGAATTCATATCCGTCACGCCTGAACGAGAACTTGCCCGTGCCGTGCCAGTTGCTGATGAGCTCGGAATGAGGGCCCCTGAAGAGAACGGCATCCACGGCGGGCTCCGCATCCGGACATATTTCGAATTCCACCTTGTACGGATAGCCTATTTCCGGCACGGATGTCACTACTGTATCACTTCCGGCCAACACAAGGACAGAATCAGGGACAGTGACCTCGACACAGCCTTCCACCTTAGCCGCAAGGTTCACGCCCGGGGCTTCCGGAACGGTCTTGCACAATGCATCAAACTCATTGAACGGCACTGCACCGGAATTGTCGCCTCTCCATAATTTCTCCGACATCACCTGAAGGGCCGGGAATGTCCGGAAATGCACATCCTGCTGGCTGATTCCATTGCCCACATGATCATTCCATACGGCGAACATTGCTCCTGCAAAGTTCTCATTGCCGGATGCGGCATCGCTGTCGCCGGCATCCATATTTTCCGGCATCCACTCCTCATAAAGCATCCTGCTGTCCAGGAAATCATGATAATAATGTGCGGCCGGTACTATATAAAGGTATGCGTCACAAAGGTTCACGACCTTGCCATAGCCTTCATCCAAGGCTGTGCCCACATCAGTCCAGCCATAATTCCAGGCATTCACATGACACTTTCCGACATTGACAGGTGTCTTGCCCTCCATCATTTTGAGGCTTCCCCAGATTACCGGCGTCTTTCCAAAGCCGGAAATGTATTCTATATAATGATTGGTGAAATGCCGGAACTGCTCGGCTTCCTTCAGATTGTATTCGTCAGTGCCTATATGGACATAAGGCCCTGTAAAGACAGGATCGTCCCCGGCTATGTATTCCGCAAATAGAGTGTCAAGGAATTCATACACCTCCGGCTTATAGAGGTCAAGGTGATCCATTCCGTATTCTTTATTGTCTGCGGCAAGACGGGGATTGTAATGCGTGAAGGCAAGAGAATGTGCCGGGACATCAATCTCCGGGACTATCTCTATCCCGTAACGGCCGGCCATCTTCTGGAACTCCCGGAACTCATCCTTCGTATATGAGCCGTCCCTGGCTGTCAGGCCCGGAAACCGGTCGGACTCCAGCCTGAATGCAGAGTAGGTCCGGTTCCAGTCATTGCCGAAATACTGCACGAAACCATTGTCGTTCAGATGCACCTGCATCACATTCATCTTATAGAATGACATTATCTTCACATACTGGCGGAGATAGTCCATTGTGAAGAACTTGCGGCCGACATCTATCATGAAGCCGCGCCATCCGTATGAAGGATAGTCGAGAGCCTCCCCTTTCTGAAGACCTTCAGGCTGGTTGTGGAGCATCTGGAGCAATGTCCTTGTCCCCCAGAATGCACCTTTGACAGACGGGGCGGTTATGTTGACGGCAGAGCCTATGCCCATACGGTAGGCTTCATTCCCATATTCAGCATCCGCATCACTGAGGGAAAGGCTGATATCACCTTTCCTTGCCTTGCCGGCAACAACCTCATAGTCCATACCGAACATTACCGACAGGTCTTCGGCAAGTATGGCAGCCGCATCTGAAAGGGCCGCATCATTGACTGTTATCCTCCCGCTCTGAGGCAGCACAAGCCGGCCTTTCGCCCCTTCCCATGTCTGGAGGGCAGGTATCACACGGGGAAAATCCTCCCGGGCTGCGGCGACAAGACTGCACGCAGACAGGAACAGAAACAGAAACAAAATGAACTTTTTCATTGTATTGAACGCTGGAAATATACTTTGAAATGCTGAAAAACCACTTTCAAGAAAATACATTTTGAATAAATGAATATTCTTTGAACAAGAAAATATACTTTGACGAGGACTGGCTTCAAATCATGCAGGTCAGGAGTTTCCTTTCGGCGTCCTTTTCATCCTGTAGCGGATGCCGCTGCCTTCGATGAAGCCGAGAATGTCGTGGAACACGCCTTCCACATAGGTCGAAGTGTGCCGGTCGAGGTCTCCGCCGAAACGCCCGGCAATGGCTGCAGGCAGTTCTGTCAAGCGCACGCCGAGCCGCCTTGAAAGGCTGACGGCATCTTCATAGCCGATGACGGCATGGACAATATGGCCGGAACCTCCACGTCCGGAAAAGAATTCATCCGGACCGTCAGAAGAACTGTCAAGCTCCACAATGAAGCTTCTGTCGTCACCAAATCCTACAGAAACAGACGCCCACGGATCATAGTCATCATGGGTGTCAACAATCAATTCTTCCAAGGTCAGCATGTGTCCGGCTTTAAAGATATATTTTGCCAATATAGGGCTTTTTATGGACTTCACAAAATCAATAACAATAGAATTTCTTATTTTTGCGCCTCAAGAACACGAAAAGATAAAATGACGGACTTACGGGATATGCGGAAAATTTCAGAAACAATCGCCGGAGGGGAAATCCTCATCCTCGACGGGGCCATGGGCACGATGATACAGAGATACGGGCTTCAGGAGCAGGATTTCCATTCAGGAATATTCAGCGGATGCCCCAAGGAGCTGAAAGGAAACAACGAATGCCTCAACCTCACAAGGCCTGAAATAATAAGGGCAATACACGAAGAATACATAAATGCAGGTGCTGACATCATCGAAACCAACACATTCAGCGCCAACAGGATATCCCAGGAAGAGTATGGCTGCGCGGAATATGCCTTCGACATGGCGTATGCCGGGGCAAGGATTGCTCGGGAGGCGGCAGACAAGGCAGCGGTCATAGCAGAGGGCAAGGCGACGAAGTCCTGCAGCGGACACAGAAAGATATATGTGGCAGGGAGCATCGGGCCGACATCCAAGTCCCTCTCGCTGTCTCCAGACATGAACGACCCGGCATTCAGGGCCGTGTCATTTGATGAAATGGCTGAAGCATACGGTGAACAGATGCGCGGGCTTCTGCTCGGAGGCGTGGACCTCATCCTTCTGGAAACATGTTTCGATGCGCTCAATGTAAAGGCGGCCCTCTATGCCCTCGAAAAGCTGATAAAGACCCCTGAGATTTCAGAAAATGCCGGCATAAGGGAAAGGCTCTCCGAGGACGGACATTTTCCGGTCATCGTTTCGGTGTCGGTGAGCGACAGGAGCGGAAGGACACTCACGGGACAGACTCTTGAGGCATTCTACACATCCGTAAGGCATTATCCACTGACGGCATTTGGACTCAACTGTTCCCTCGGGGCGGAAGAGATATATCCTCTCCTGAAGGAGGTTTCAAATTTTGCGGAATGTGCCGTGAGCTGCTATCCCAACGCAGGACTCCCGGACGGGATGGGAGGCTATGCGGAAACTCCGGCAGAAATGGCTGTCGCAATACGGAAAATGGCCGCGGACGGGCTGGTGAACATCATCGGAGGCTGCTGCGGCACCACACCTGACTATATAAGGGAGATTGCCGGGGCAGTCAAAGGGCTCAGCGCAAGGAAGAACGGCAGCGCCGGGTCCGGAAATGAAGCCGGAGGACTTGCAGTCAGCGGACTTGAAACGGTCCACATTGACCTGGAAAGATACAATTTCACCAACATAGGAGAAAGGACAAATGTAGCAGGCTCCCGGAAATTCGCCAGGCTGATTTCATCAGGCAACTATGCCGAAGCCATGCAGGTGGCCGCAGACCAGATAGAGAACGGGGCATCTGTCATAGACATCAACATGGACGACGCCATGCTGGACAGCACAAGGCAAATGACCATGTTCACAAGGCACATTTCCAACGACCCCGCCGTTGCCAAGGCGGCACTGATGATAGATTCTTCGCATTGGGAAACCATCCTCGCAGGGCTCAAGAACGCCCAGGGGAAGTCCATAGTCAACTCCATCAGCCTCAAGGAAGGGGAAGAAACATTCCTGGCCAAGGCAAGGGAAATCCATGCCCTCGGGGCAGCGATGGTCGTGATGGCATTCGATGAAAAGGGACAGGCGACCGACTTCGGCAGGAAGACAGAAATCTGCGGCAGAGCCTACCGTCTGCTCACTGAAAAGGCAGGGATACCGCCGGAAGACATCATCTTCGATGTGAATGTGCTCGCTGTGGGCACAGGCATAGAAGAACATGCGGACTATGCCGTTGACTTCATCAGCGCTGTCGGATGGATCAAGGAAAACCTTCCCGGAGCCCTCACATCCGGGGGCATCTCAAACCTCTCATTTTCATTCAGGGGGAACAATCCCGTCCGGGAGGCGATGCATTCTGCCTTCCTGTACCATGCCATAAAGGCTGGTCTCGACATGGCCATAGTCAATCCCGGAATGCTCCAGATATATGATGAAATCGAGCCGTCATTGCTGAAATGCGTGGAGGATGTGATACTGGACACTGATGCCGGAGCGACGGAAAGGCTCATAGAAAAGGCCCAGGAAATTGCGGAGGAGAAGGCTGCCTCCGGCACGCCTGGGAAGACCGGCCCGGATGCAGGAGACAGCGCAAAGGGCAATGGCGGGAATGCCGCCGGTGCTAGCGGTTCCGAACCGGACATGGGGAAAACGGCAGAAGAACGGATGATGGATGCCCTCGTGAAAGGCCGTGCCGCATCGCTTGAAGAAGACCTCAGGTCATGCCTTGAAAAATACGGCCGCCCGGTGGATATAATAGAAGGTCCGCTCATGGACGGGATGAAAAAGGTCGGGGAGCTTTTCGGCAGCGGAAAGATGTTCCTCCCGCAGGTGGTCAAGTCAGCAAAGATAATGCGCCAGGCGGTGGATTTCCTTCAGCCTTATATGGACGGACAGGAAAACAGTTCGGACGGCAATATGGCGGGAAAAGGAAATAAGGAACATAAAGAGGAAACGGCTTCGGATTTTCCTGCCGGCCACAAAACGGCAAAAGTGGCTGTCCCAAAGCCCAAAATCGTAATAGCCACGGTAAAGGGGGATGTGCATGACATAGGCAAGAACATCACCTCCATAGTCCTCGGCTGCAACGGATTCGATGTCATCGACCTCGGAGTGATGGTGGACAAGGAGACCATCATCGGCACTGCAATCTCGGAAAAGGCGGATATCATAGCGGCAAGCGGTCTGATAACCCCGTCCCTCTTCCAGATGGAGGAACTCTGCAGGGCCATGTCCGAAAAGGACATGGACACTCCCCTATTTATAGGAGGAGCCACCACCTCCCCGCTCCACACCGCAGTCAAGCTCGCCCCTCTCTACGGACATGTGTTCTACGGGGCAGACGCCTCGGCAAGCGCCGTAATGGCAAAGAGATGCATGATGGACAGGGAAGCCTTTGAAAATGAAGAGCATGAAAAGCAGCAGAAGATAAGGGAACTGTATCTGAAGGGAATGGAAAATGCAGTCCAGGACGGGAACGGAGCAACAGGTACAACCGATGCAACCGGGAAAGACGGACACGACACTGAATCTGTTTTCCCTCCGGAAAGCTATCTGCGTTCAGAAAATTGTATGACAGCAGGTCCTGATACAGAAAGAAAGGCATTCTGCCTTACGGACATCCCTGCCGGGGAAATAAGCATTGCCGAAGTTCTGCCATATTTCGACTGGAAGATGTTCTTCGCCATCTGGGGCGTAAAATACGGACAGATGAGCCCGGATGCGCCGGAAATGGCCGACCTGAAGAAAGAGGCGGAAGAAATCATACGAAGGATGGAGTCCGACGGCTCCTGCAGGATAATGCTTGCAGCCAAATGGTTTGAAGCATTTTCAGCAGGGGATGACATACATCTGACTGAACCCGGAAAAAACAGACTTTCAGGCATGGCAGCCGATGGAGACGGACAGGACAAGAGTCCGGATGACCGGGGAAAGCAGGAAATGATATTTCCGATGATGCGGCAGGAAAAGCCTTCAGCACTCAAGGACGGCACCATGGCATGCCTTTCACTTGCCGACTTCGTCCCTCCCGCCGGATACGGCTTCACCTCCCCTGCAGGCATCTTCGCAATCAGTGTCAGCAGGCCGGCGTCGCAACGCAGCGGATGCGGCTGCCCTGCCTGCAAGACAGTAAGCGGCTATGACGACATGATGGAACGCTCCGTCATGAACACCCTTGCAGAAGCCGCCTCTGCATGGCTGGACGGGAAAATCGGGAAAATGATTGAAAATGCAGAAAATGCCGCCGCTGATGGAAAAGAATTCAAGATAATCAAGCCTGCAGCAGGCTATTCCAGCTGTCCGGACCACACCCTCAAACGCGATATCCTCCGCCTGCTCCCGGACTCCGGCAGGCTCGGAATCACACTTACCGAAAGCTGCGGCATGCTCCCCGATGCTTCCATCTGCGGCATGATATTCATCCACCGTGAAGCCATGTACCCGGAAATCCGCAACATCGGACGACAGCAATACGACAGCTACATTTCCCGCCGCGGCATGTCCCCGGAAGAAGCCCGCCGCTTCCTCGGCCACCTCCTGACTGATTTGCCCGCCAACAAAAAATAAACTAACTTTGTTTGAATGAAAATAAGCGACATATTGGCGGAAGGAGGGAAGCCGTTCCCGTCCCTTGAGATAGTTCCGCCGCTGAAAGGAATGACGAAAGAGGAACTCATGGACTCGATAAGGCCGTTAATGGAATTCAGTCCGAAATACATAAACGTGACCTGCCACAGGGACGAATACGAATACAGGGAGAAGGCTGACGGGACATTTTCACGGCATCTGGTGAGAAGGCGCGTCAGTGAAACCGCTGTTTGCGGGGCGATAATGTCGGAATTCGGCATAGAGACCGTGCCTCATATAATCTGCGGAGGGGCGAACGCCGACGAGATAGAAAGCCTGCTGCATGACCTGCGTTTCATGGGCATCTCCAATGTAATGGCCCTGCGCGGGGACTCCATCATAGGTGAAAAGAGATTCACCCCGGTACAAGGAGGCTACAGATATGCAGGAGAACTTGTGGCGGCCATCCGCAGATTCGAAAACGGAAAGATATTCTCTATAGGAGTGGGCGGCTACCCTGAAAAGCATTTCGAGGCCCCGAACATGGAAACGGATATAGCCAACCTCAAGAAAAAGGTGGATGCGGGAGCCGACTACATCATCACGCAGATGTTCTTCGACAACAAGGTATTCTACGACTTCGTGGAACGGTGCCGGGCCGCAGGCATCACCGTCCCGATCATACCGGGACTGAAACCGCTCTCCACCGTGACGCAGATCAACATGCTCCCCGAATCATTCTCCCTCGACATCCCGATGGAGCTGACCAAGGCCATGCTCGATGCAGGGGACGACAAGGAAAAGGCCTACAGGACAGGCACGGAATGGTGCATAATGCAATGCAAGGACCTTCTGGAGCACGGTGTTCCTGCCGTGCATTTCTACACCATGGGCAAATCCAGGAACATTGTGGAGATACTGCGGGCTGCATTTTAAAAAAGGCTGCCCGCATAAAAAAGACAGACATTATTTTCTGCACGATTTTTGGTTTGGTCATTTATATATTTTTCTTAAATTTGTAGGATTAGTTACAAATTTCAACAAAAAATGCATGCAATGCCCTGACAGGACACAGGAAAGCGGAACATGCCGGATGAACGGAAATATAATTAATGACGCACCATATTATGCAGAACAAATTGCAAGAGCTGACAGACAAACTCTACAATGAGGGGCTGTCAAAAGGGAAACAGGAGGGTGAGGCGATAGTCGCCGAAGCCAGGAAAAAGGCAGCGGACATAATTGAAGACGCCAGGAAAGAGGCAGAATCAATCATCGCTTCGGCAAGGAAAGACGCAGAAGGCCTCAAGGCAAAGACCGAAGGGGACCTGAAGCTCGCCGCATCACAGAGCATCGCAGCCACAAGACAGGCCATAGAAAACCTCGTGGTGACCGGCCTGACAGAAAAAGAAGTATCGTCGGCATTGTCTTCCTCCGCATTCGTAAAGGAGATGCTGACATCCGTAGTAAAGTCATTCAACTTATCATCTGAGGCCGAAAGCCTCGAAATCATGCTTCCTGAAGCACTCAAGAAGGAAACGGAACCTTTCATCAGAAAGGAACTTGCATCCATGTTCAAGGGAGGGCTGGAAGTGACATTCTCAAAGAAGATCCAGGGCGGGTTCACAATCAGCCCGAAAGGCAGCGGCTATTTCATCAGCTTCACGGATGAGACATTCAACGCCCTCATTTCCGAATATCTCAGGCCGGCCACAAAGAAGATCCTGTTTGAAAAATGAACAACTACCAATATATAATTGCGGGACTTCCTGCCCTGACGAAAGACTGGAAATTCTCCGAAGGGAATTTCGAAAGCCTTCTCGAGGAGATCAAGGGAGGATGTTCCGACAAGGACAAGACCCTGATAGGATGGCTTGAACGGGGATTTGACGACAGCAGCCTCAACGAAGAATTCTACAGGGAGGCTCTTTCGTGCAAGAATGCATTCATCAGGGAGTATTTCACCTTCGATCTCAATGTCAGGAATGCCAAGACCCGCTATCTGAACAAGGCTCTCGGCAGGCCTGAGGACAAGGATGTCATCATCCCGGGAGGCGAAGACCAGTCAGGCATCCCCACTGTGGGAGCATTCGGGGATCTGAAGCTTCCGGAAGAGTTCGAGGAGGCCGCAAGACTGGACGCAGTGCTCCAGGGGAAAGACATTCTGGCCCGGGAAAGGGGGCTGGACGACCTGATGTGGGAGAAGATCGACTGTCTCACCACATTCAATTATTTCGACATCAATGTGCTTCTCGGTTTCCTGTGCAAGCTCCACATCATATCCAGATGGGCACGCCTCGACGAGCAGACCGGGCGGGAAATGTTCAGAAAGCTTGTGGACGAGGTGCGCGGGACATTCAAAGGAGTACAATACGACTCCGGAAAGACCGGTTCCGGAAGCACGGGAAGAAAGGCTGCGGGGATATGATCCGGGAAAAAGAAGACAATAACAGAAAAAATTACAAGATATGAAAAGTACAGGAAAGGTAACGGGCATCGTTTCCAACCTTGTCACTGTGGAGACAGAAGGACCTGTGTCTCAGAATGAGCTGTGTTTTGTCACTTCCGGTGACACGAAGCTCATGGCAGAGGTCATCAAGGTGACCGGCAACACGGCCTCCATCCAGGTGTTCGAGAGCACCCGAGGGCTCAAGAACGGCAATGCAGTCGAGTTCGAGGGCAGGATGCTCGAAGCCACGCTCGGTCCGGGACTTCTGTCAAGCTGCTACGACGGGCTGCAGAACGACCTCACCACAATGACCGGAGTGTTCCTCAAGAAAGGGGAATACACCTCGCCGCTTGACCACTCCAAAATGTGGGACTTCACCCCTATCGCAAAACCGGGGGACAAGGTGGTTGCCGCCGACTGGCTCGGAGAAGTGCAGGAAGGCTGGCTCCCTCACAAGATCATGGTCCCTTTCTCTTTTGAAGGGGAATATACGGTGAAGTCGGTGGTTCCTGCGGGACAATACAACATCGACACTACAGTGGCTGTCCTCACCGGTGAGAACGGAGAAGATGTCAATGTCACAATGACACAGAAATGGCCGGTGAAAGTCGCCATCAAGGGCTACAGGGAAAAGCCGAGGCCCAACAGGATAATGGAGACAGGAGTGCGTGTGATAGACACCCTCGACCCTATCGCCGAAGGAGGCACGGGCTTCATCCCGGGACCTTTCGGCTGCGGAAAGACGGTGCTGCAGCACGCCATCGCCAAGCAGGGTGACGCACAGGTCATCGTGATGGCAGCCTGCGGAGAAAGGGCCAACGAGGTGGTGGAGATCTTCACCGAATTCCCGGAACTGATAGACCCGCACACAGGGCGTCATCTGATGGAAAGGACCACCATCATCTGCAACACGTCCAACATGCCTGTGGCCGCCAGAGAGGCATCCGTATATACGGCCATGACCATCTGCGAATACTACAGGGCAATGGGGCTGAAAGTCCTCCTTCTCGCAGACTCCACCTCACGCTGGGCACAGGCCCTGAGGGAGATGAGCAACCGCATGGAGGAACTTCCGGGAGCGGACGCCTTCCCTGTGGACCTTTCCGCCATCATATCAAGCTTCTATGCCAGGGCCGGAATGGTGGTGCTCAACAACGGGCAGACCGGTTCAGTCACATTCATAGGCACTGTCTCCCCTGCCGGAGGAAACCTGAAGGAGCCTGTTACCGAATCCACGAAAAAGGCGGCGAGGTGTTTCTATGCCCTTGAGCAGAACCGTGCTGACAAGAAGAGATACCCTGCAGTCAATCCTATCGACTCATATTCCAAATATCTCGAATACCCTGAAATCCAGGAATACCTTTCTGAAAAGGTGGCTCCGGGATGGGTCGGAATGGTTGAGAAGGCAAAGAACATCATCAGAAGGGGCAAGGAGGCCAACGAGCAGATCAACATCCTCGGTGATGACGGCGTGCCTATGAGCTACCATGAACTGTTCTGGAAATCCGAACTGATAGACTTCATCATCCTCCAGCAGGACGCATTCGACCCTGTGGACAGCCTCACGCCGATGGACAGGCAGAAATATATGCTCGAACTGGTGCTGGACATCTGCGACATGGAATTTTCATTCGAAGACTATGAGAAATGCCGCAACGCATTCAAGGAACTCATCAATGTGCTCAAGCAGATGAACTATTCCGAATTCATGAGCGACAATTTCAAGAAATACCGCGGACAGCTCGACACCATGCTGAAAAGCCTGGCTGCAGAAACGGAGGCGGCTTGACCTCTTAGGCAATACAGGCAGAACACCCATCGAAACTGAAAGATTATGAACAGAAAGGCATTTCAGAAAATATACACGAAGTTGGAGGGCATCACCAAGGCCACGGTCTCACTGAAGGCGAAAGGTGTCTCCAACGATGAGCTTGCCACCGTGGACGGCAGACTTGCCCAGGTGGTGAAGACAAAGGGCGACATGGTCACCCTGCAGATCTTCGGAGGCACGGAAGGAATCCCTACCGATGCCGAGGTGGTCTTCCTGGGCTCGGCCCCTACCCTGAAAGTCGGGGAAGGGCTTGCCGGAAGATTCTTCAACGCATACGGAGAGCCTATCGACGGAGGCCCTGAGATTGAAGGCGAGGAAAGGGAGATCGGAGGCCCTTCCGTGAACCCGTACAAGAGAAGGCAGCCGTCACAGCTGATTCCGACGGGAATCGCAGGCATCGACCTCAACAACACCATTGTGTCAGGACAGAAGATCCCGTTCTTCGCCGACCCTGACCAGCCGTACAACAATGTGATGGCCCAGGTGGCCCTGAGGGCAGATGTGGACAAGATCATCCTCGGCGGCATGGGACTTTCCAACGACGACTATCTCTATTTCAGGCATGAATTTGAAAGGGCCGGCGCCCTCGACAAGATCATCAGCTTCGTCAACACCACGGAGCAGCCGCCTGTGGAAAGGCTCCTCATCCCGGACATGGCCCTCACCGCAGCCGAATACTTCGCTGTGGACAAGAACGAGAAAGTGCTCGTCCTCCTCACGGACATGACCCTCTACGCCGATGCGCTCAGCATCGTCAGCAACCGTATGGACCAGATTCCTTCAAAGGACTCCATGCCGGGTTCCCTCTATTCGGACCTTGCAAAGATCTACGAAAAGGCCGTACAGCTGCCTGACGGAGGCTCAATCACCATCATAGCCGTGACCACGTTGAACGACGGTGACATCACCCACGCAATCCCGGACAACACCGGATACATCACCGAAGGACAGCTCTACCTCCGTGCCGACCCGGATTCCGGAAAGGTCATCATCGACCCGTTCCGCTCGCTTTCACGACTCAAGCAGCTCGTGATAGGCAAGCAGACACGCGAGGACCACAACCAGGTGATGAACACCGGAGTGCGCCTCTATGCCGATGCGCAGAACGCCAAGACAAAGCTCGAGAACGGCTTCGACCTGAGCGACTACGACCTGCGCTGCCTCGACTTCGCCAAGGAATACGCCACAAGACTCCTCGCAATCGATGTCAACATCAGCATCGACGAGATGCTTGACACCGCATGGGAGCTGTTCGGCAAATATTTCACGAAAGCTGAGACCGGCATAAAGCAGGCACTCATCGACAAATACTGGAAAAGCTGAACTTGATTTTCCAGACCATTTCAGATGGGTATAAAGAATCAGAAACAGAAAGTATGATAAAGTTCCAATATAACAAGACTTCACTGAATGCCCTCGGCAAGCAGCTCAAGATGCGACAGAATGCCCTTCCTACACTGAAGAACAAGGAATCGGCCCTGCGTCTTGAGGTGCGCAAGGCCAAGGCGTATTCCGAGAAGCTGATTCAGGACCTTGAAGCCGCACTGAAACGGTATGACTATCTTGCCGCCCTGTGGAACGAGTTCGAACCGGATCTCATAGCCATAACGGATGTGGACCTGGAAACGGTGAAGGTGGCGGGAGTGAAGACCCCCCAGCTGAAGGACATCCATTACGAGATACACGAATTCAACGCCTTTGCCAAGCCGGCATGGTACGCGGACGGGGTGGCCATCCTGAAGGAACTGTCCAGACTGGGGATAGAGTCGGAAGTCTATATGGAAAAGAGCCGTGTGCTTGATTTCCAGAGGAAGAAGACCACCCAGAAAGTGAATCTCTACGAAAAGGTGCAGATTCCTGGCTACCAGGAAGCCATCAGAAAAATCAAGAGATACATGGAGGACGAGGAAAACCTCACAAAGGCAGCCTCAAAGATAGTCAAGAACAGGCATCAGATGGAAGAAGAGGAGGAAATGAGCAATGGTAACTGAAATGACAAAATATTCCTTCATTCTCCTGGAAGAGGAGACTGAAGGCTTCATGCAGCAGCTTCAGCAGTTCGGTGTGGTGGACATTACACGTTCCGTAAAGCCGGTGGACGGGACTTCCTCAGAGATGCTTGAAAGAGCCACTGCCGAAAAGAAGGCAATGGCCGTCCTCAAAAAGGCGGACTACAAGGATGACCCTGAAACCGGTGCCATAAAAGAAGCTGCGGAGAAGGCCGTCATTCAGGGCGACCTGTGCGCACTTGCCCTCAATACTGAAGAAAAGCTCACCGGACTCAACGAAAGACTCGCCAACACAAGAAGAAAGGCATCCAGGCTGCTTCCATGGGGAGAATTTGACAAGGCCGCAGTGGACGGACTAGCGGCAAAGGGCCTCACAGTAAGATATTATTCCGTATCAAAAAAGGCCTTCAATGAGTCATGGAAAGAGCTGTACCCGCTTCAGGTCATCAATAATGACGGGAAGACAGTATGGTTCGTGACCGTCTCAGACAGTTCTGAGGAATACAACTTCCCGCTCAACGAATGTGCTGCGCCGGAAGAATCCTTCAGGGATGCCGAAACCGAGGCCGAAAGCATCGAAAAAGAAATCATAAGTGAAAAGGGCCTGATGCTCAAGCTGAAGGACCATTCCGAAGAAATAAAGGCAGAATACGACAGGCAGCTCAACGACCTGGACCTGTACCTTGCCGAAATCTCCGGAGAACAGGCTGTGGAGAACAGGATCAGCCTTTTTGAAGGTTTCGCCCCCACGGAAACGGACGGGGAGCTGCAGGCCAAACTTGACGGAATGGGAATATTCTATCTCACAGAAAAGGCAGTGGAAGAGGACAACCCTCCGATCAAGTTGAAAAACAACAGGTTTGCAAGCATGTTCGAAGTCCTGACAGGGATGTACGGCATGCCTGCCTACAATGAATTCGACCTCACTCCGGTGCTCGGTCCGTTCTTCCTGCTGTTCTTTGCCCTGTGTCTTGGG
>JADIMO010000128.1 GCA_017694755.1 Candidatus Cryptobacteroides merdavium | reverse complement strand
CACTGAGTTACTGCTGCTTGTAGATTCATCTGTTGACAATATTTCAATGAACTTTTAAAGGGTTTGAGCCGGCCTTATCCGACTCGATTGTTAAATTTTAAAATTTTCGGTTAAAATTTACCGAAGTATTGTCTTTATAAATTTTCTCTTTTTGCATTTTCCATCATTATCCGGAATAATCCCCCCCTGCGGTCGTCCCGACCGCAGGGGGGGGATTGCTCTCGGCTTCTGCGAATATTTGTCCGCTTCGCGTCCATTTATAGTTCCCGTTCGGCAAATCCAAAGTAAACTTTGTTTTGCCCTCACTTATTCACTATATTTGGCCATAAATGTCCACATATACGGTTCACGCCTCGGCAGAGCAAATAAATTTGTTCTGCGCTCGGCTTCTGCGTATATTTGGCCTGGCGGCCACATATACGGTTCACGCCTCGGCAATGCAAGCCTGACGGCTTGTGTGCCTGGCCCATCCCGCAACATCCATGAGACATGAAGTCTCCTGTCTGTCGCGGAATGAGCCAGTCAAAATGCTTCCGCATTTGCATTGCTCTCGGCTTCTGCGTATATTTGCACAAATTTTCGGAAATTTATGGAAAAGATCATACTTACCGGCGACCGCCCGACAGGACGACTTCATCTCGGGCATTATGTGGGATCGTTGAAGAGGAGGGTGGAACTCCAGAATTCAGGCAAGTTCGACAAGGTGTTCATCATGATTGCAGATGCGCAGGCACTCACGGACAATGCTGACAATCCGGAAAAGATTAGGCAGAACATCATCGAGGTGGCTCTGGACTATCTTTCATGTGGACTCGACCCGGCCAAGAGCACGATTTTCATCCAGTCGCAGATTGCAGAGCTGTGTGAACTCACATTCTATTATATGAATCTGGTGACGGTTTCCCGTCTGCAGCGGAATCCGACCGTCAAGACGGAGATACAGCTCAGGGGGTTTGCGGAGAGCAACGACGCCGGGGACAACAGGCCGGGTATTCCTGTCGGCTTCTTTACCTATCCTATAAGCCAGGCTTCAGACATTACGGCATTCCGGGCCACTACGGTCCCTGTGGGAGAGGACCAGGAACCGATGATAGAGCAGACACGCGAGATTGTACGCAAGTTCAATTCGGTTTATGGAGAGACCCTTGTGGAGCCTGAGATCCTTCTTCCGGACAATTCTGCCTGTCTGCGTCTGCCGGGCACCGACGGGAAGGCCAAGATGAGCAAGTCCCTCGGCAACTGCATCTATCTGTCCGATCCGGCTGAAGATGTGCGCAAGAAGGTCATGAGCATGTACACCGATCCGGGGCACATCAAGGTGGAGGACCCGGGAAAGGTGGAGGGCAACACCGTCTTCACCTATCTTGACGCATTCAGCAGGCCGGAGCACTTTGCGGAGTTCCTTCCTGATTATGCCTCCCTTGACGAACTGAAAGACCATTACAGGAGGGGAGGACTCGGAGATGTGAAAGTGAAGAAGTTCCTCAATTCCATCCTTCAGGAAGAGCTTGAGCCGATACGTACCAGACGCAAGGAGTTTGAGCAGGACATCCCTGCTGTCTATGAGATGCTCAAAAAGGGATGCGATGCTGCACGGGAAGTGGCTGCAGCCACCCTTGCCGATGTGCGCCGTGCAATGCGCATCAATTATTTCGAGGATGCCGAGCTGATCGCCTCACAGGCCGAGAAGTTCAGGGGTTAGCGGTACGCTCCGGAGTCATGTGGCGGGGCGGAGACAGCCATAATACGGAAATCCTTCCGGATACGGACAGGATAAGGTATGTGGAAACGGACCTTGCCTTCCTGGAGGGGAAGCCTGTCCATTTCATCTGCGGGATTTACCTCGTGTGTGAGTCGGGCAGATGCGAAGTTTCCACAGGTGCGGAAAATTTCAGCCTCTGCGCAGAGACCGAACTTATCTTTCTTGCCGGAACCCTGCTGCACAGGCTGGAGGCATCGGATGACTTCAAGGCGAGGATGATACTTTTTCCGAAGGATGTGTTCCTGAAGGCGATGCTTCCGATTGACACCCCGTATCTCAACTACGCAGACGAACATCCGTGCTATCTTCATACTTCCGACGAAAGGAGCCGGCTGACCTGGCGCCAGGCATGCGTGTGGATGGATTCCGCAGGGATGCTCTTTTCCGGGGACTATACTTCGCAATACAGGGAACTGCTGGAGTTTGACTGGCTCCAGAGTTTCCTTATATGGCTTTTCGGCACCATCCCGGAAAAGCAGGAAAGCCAGTCATCTTCGACAAGGCAGCAGCAGATATGCCGCAGTTTCATGCAGCTTGTCAGGGAATATGCGGCGCAGGAGCACGGGGCGGCCTTCTATGCCGGCAAGCTCTGCATATCCACCCGATATCTCCATCGCGCCACCACGCTCTGTCTTAACGGGAAATCCCCCAAACAGATCATTGAAGAACAGTTGCTTGCCGAGGTGAAGGTGCTTCTGGACGACCCTTCCCTTACTGTGACCGCCATTTCCGAAAGGCTGAATTTTCCCGACCAGTCCTACCTGACCCGTTTTTTCAAACGTCATACAGGGATTTCCCCGCGCCGGTTCCGAGTTTCATCCAGGGGCTGAGCAATGGTCATTTTGTCAAATGATTTGCATTTTTAATATTATTTTAACCGAAATTTTGTTAATTTGCTCAAAATTATGTTTATGAGCAGAAAAAAGGTTTCCCGTCCATATCTTGAAAGGGATGTGAGTTGGATGTATTTCAACAGGAGGATTCTTCAGGAGGCCCGCAGGAAGGATGTTCCTCTGCTGGAAAGGCTTTCATTCCTCGGAATCTATTCCAACAATCTTGATGAATTCTACCGTGTCCGGGTCGCATCTCTGAACAGGATAGTCGAATGGGGCGAACGCTCCTGGGCAAAGGAGTCCGTCCTCGCGAAGAAGACTGTGAGGCAGATAGCGAAACTCTATAGCCGTTACATGAAGGAATATGAGGAAACGGTGCAGGAGGTGTATGACGAGCTTGCAGGACAGAATATCTTCCTGATAAATGACACTCAAGCGGATGCGGACCAGCTGGCGTTTCTCCGTTCATACTACCATGACCGCCTTGATGGACTGATTGTCCCTGTTTCGTTCTCATCGGTGAAGCATCTCGACCATGAGAGTGACGAGAGCATCTACATGGCAGTTAGGGCGGTGCGCAGGTCGGAGAGCGGGAAGAAGATGTATGAATATTCCTATTTTGAACTTCCTGTGCAGAGCTGCGGGCGTTTCGTGCGTCTGCCTGACCGTGACAGAAAGAGCTATATAATGTATCTTGACGATGTCGTGCGCTGTTCCCTTGGCTATATCTTTGAAGGAATGGGGTATTCCGATATGGAATCCTATGCCTTCAAGTTCACCAGGGATGCGGAGATGGAGATTGATGATGACAGAAGGAACGGCATTCTCCAGAAGATATCCAAAGGACTGAAGAGCCGGAAGAGGGGCGCTCCTCTGAGAGTGCTTTATGACGAGAGCATGCCTGAGGACCTCCAGAGGAGGGTGATCGGCAAGTTGGACCTGGACAAGAATGATACGGTGCTCAAAAGCGGCCGCTATCATAATCACAAGGACCTCATGAAGTTCCCTGACTGCGGAAGGAGTGACTTGAAATTCAAGCCGATGCCTCCTGTCGGGCGTTCACGTCTTGACGGGGAGGGAAGCATCCTTGAAAGGATAAGGCAGCAGGACAGCTTTCTGCATGTCCCTTACCACAGTTTCCTGTCTTTCTTGAGAGTTCTCCATGAGGCAGCAATGAGCCGTGAAGTCAAGAGCATAAAGATTACCCTCTATCGCCTTGCCAAGGATTCCAGGGTGGTCCGCTCTCTCATCGGTGCAGCCCGCAACGGCAAGAAAGTCACGGTGGTGATTGAACTTCTGGCCCGCTTTGACGAGGAGTCCAACATGGTCTGGGCGCAGAAGCTCCAGGAGGCGGGAGTAAAGGTGATATTCGGCGTCGAGGGACTGAAGGTGCATTCCAAGGTGGTGCACATCGGGATGAAGAAAGGGGCGGACATAGCCTGCATAAGCACGGGCAACTTCCACGAGGGCAATGCCAGGACCTATACCGACTGCATCATCATGACTGCTTCCAGGAGGATTGTACATGATGTGGACCAGCTTTTCGAGTTCATAGAGAAACCGTATCTTCCTGTGCATTTCAAGGAGCTGCTTGTCTCTCCTAATGACATGAAGAGACGTTTCCTGTCTCTGATAAACGCCGAGATAAGGAACAAGAAGGCCGGTAAGCCGGCATACATTAAGATGAAGGTGAACCATGTTACGGATCCGGTGATGGTGGACAAGATTTATGAGGCTGCCGCAAGCGGCGTGAAGGTGGAGATGGTGGTGCGCGGAAACTGTTCAATCGTGACAGATGGTCTTCCGGAAGGCTGTGACATCAGGATAAACGGCATCATTGACAGATATCTGGAACATTCGAGGATATTTGTCTTCGCCGCCGGCGGGCAGAACAAGGTCTTCATAGGCTCTGCAGACTGGATGCCGCGCAACCTTGACAACAGGATAGAGGTTGTCGCCCCGGTATATGATCCGGCCATAAAGCAGGAAATGATAAGGATAGTGGACATGGGGCTGCGTGACATAAGGCAGGGCCGCCTGGTGGACGGTACCGGGGAGAATCTTCCGTGGACCTGTGACAATCCTCTGCCGACAGGTTCCCAGCAGGCCCTTTATGAGCATTACCTCCAGCTTGAAGCCGAAGAGTCTGCACGGTAGCTGCATGCCGGGTTATGCCGAGGCTCCGCATTTATTGTAAACGAAGTTTAAAATAATTGACATACTATGGAAAGAACAGAAAATGCCTTGGCTGCAATGCCTGCGCGTACCGCTTACGCTGCCATCGATATCGGCTCGAATGCCGTGCGTCTGCTCATAAAGGAGCTTGAAAGCGAGGACCAGCCGCGTTTCAACAAGGTGCTGCTCCTGCGTGTCCCCCTGCGCCTGGGATTTGATGTATTTGCCGAGGGCAGGATTTCGGACCGCAGGAAGAAGGATATGGTCCGTCTGATGAAATGCTATAAGCAGCTTATGAAGATATATCAGGTGGCTGATTACCGGGCATGCGCCACTTCCGCCATGAGGGATGCCGCCAACGGCCGCGAAATCATCGGCGAGGTGGAGAAGAAGACGGGCATAAAAATAGAGATCATCGACGGTCAGGAAGAGGCAGGGATGATATACAACAATCATCTTGAAAACATGAAGGACCGCAAGGGCAATTTCATGTATGTCGATGTGGGAGGAGGCAGCACGGAAATCAACCTGCTTGCCGACGGTGAGCTCGTATGTTCCCGTTCATACAATATCGGTACGGTCAGGATGCTGAACAATGCTGTTGAAGAGAGCGAGAAGTCCCGTATCAAAAGGGACATGAAAGATCTGGCAGTGTCATATCCCGGCATCAACATCATAGGCTCCGGCGGCAACATCAACAAGCTCATCAAGATGGTCAGGGGCCGTGACCGCCGTTATCCTCGCATGACTGTGGCATCGCTGAGGGAACTGCATGATGAACTGAAGTCCCTCTCTGTCGAGGAGCGCATGGAAATCTATGCCCTCAAGCCTGACCGTGCGGATGTCATCGTGCCTGCCGGGGATATTTTCCTTACCGTAGCGGAGCTTACCGGGGCCCAGTATATCTATGTGCCTGTCATCGGACTTGCCGACGGCATAATTGACGGACTCTATGCCAGGAACAAGGCAAAGTCCGGCAGTCCCGGTGTTGACTGAACTTGTAGTTGGATGACAGCCGGGAAGTCATTAAAATTGTTCGAAAAATTCCTTCTGGGGTGTCAAATGTAAGCGAAACTTTTCCTATATTTGAAAGATGTCACTGAAAATGTAGGAAAGGAATGAAATTCATAAGGCTGCCGGAAGAAAGGGAAAGGAGGCTCGTCTTCTATCTTGCAATAGAGGAATATCTTGCAAGGTATTGTGAAGGCGGGGCTTTTTTCGTATGGCAGGTGGAACCTACAGTGATAATAGGGAGAAATCAGGTCATGGCGGCGGAGGTGAACATGGAATATTGCAGGGAAAACGGAGTGCATGTGTACAGGCGCAAGAGCGGAGGAGGCTGTGTCTATTCGGACAGGGGGAATCTCATGCTCTCATACATCACCGACGGGGATGATGTGCCTTTTCTCTTCGAATCATACCTCAGACGGCTTGCTCTCTGTCTCAGAAAAATTGGCATCATGGCGGAGGTGTCGGGCAGGAATGACATAACTGTCGGCGGGAAGAAGGTTTCCGGAAATGCTTTCTACAGCCTTCACGGCCGCAATGTGATACACGGCACCCTGCTTTTCAGTTCATGCCGGGATGCCCTTGAACGGGCAATCACCCCTTCCGCAGGAAAACTCAGGAGCAAGGGCGTGTCATCGGTAAGGCAGAGGGTGGCCAATCTCAGTGAAATCATGGCTTCTTCAGAGAAGGGAAGAAGATATTCGGACATAGAGCTTTTCAAGAAATATATTATAGACAGTTTCTGCGACGGGGAAAGGGTACTTGGAGAAGACGAAGTCAGACGGATCGGGGAAATCGAGGCGACTTATCTCGATCCGGTATTCCTTTACGGAAACGATCCTGCATGCTCATATTCGTATGAAATGCAGGTATCCGGTTCAGGCACATTGTCGGTTTCCGTGTGCCTCAGGCATGGCACAATTGAGAAAGTGAACCTGTCGGGGGACTATTTTCAGCCGCATGACGGGCTTGAAGATGCTCTCAATGGAAGGCTCTGTGGTGTCATTCCGGACAGGAAAAGTGTCCGGAATGCATTGGCAGGACTGGATCCGGGGAGCTTTGTGTGTGGACTTGACATTGATATGCTCGCATCGGCATTTGCAACTGTCCGGAATGATGACGGGCGTTCAGGATGATGTTGTGCGCCCATGCCTGTAGCCGTTTGTATTGACAAGGCGGCATATTGTTGACAGTAAAATTGATAACCGTATATTATGGAAGAGACACTGAAAACCACATGTCTTCATGACAGTCATGTCGCCCTTGGGGCGCAGATGAGCCCTTTCGGAGGCTTTGACATGCCGATACAGTACAGCGGCATAATCGATGAACACAATGCCGTGCGCCACAGGTGCGGGATGTTCGATGTGTCCCATATGGGAGAGGTTCTCGTCACCGGTTCTGGGTCGGAGGAATTTGTCGGCCATATATTCACCAATGATGTGCGCGGGATTCCTGCAGGGAAGATTCTCTACGGGATGATGCTTTATCCGGACGGCGGTGTGGTGGACGACCTGCTTGTCTACAGGCTTGCCGATGACAGATGGCTTCTTGTGGTGAATGCTTCGAACATTGGAAAGGACTTCGAGTGGATTCAGAAGCAGTCGGATGGATATGATGTAAAGGTTGAGAACCTTTCCGATTTTTATGGGGAGATAGCCCTTCAGGGGCCTCTTGCAGAGAAGACTGCATTGGATGTCTTCGGCCTTGATCTGCAGGATCTTGTGTTTTATACATTCCGGGAACTTCCTTATCAAGCACATGCAGGGCTGGAGAATGTCTCGCAAGATGGGAACGGACTCTCCCTTGATGGTGAGTCCATTATAGTAAGCCGTACCGGATACACCGGAGAAGACGGCTTTGAGTTCTATGCTTCCTTTGCGGTGATCCGTGACATCTGGGAAAGGCTGCTTGCCGCCGGAGTCACTCCGTGCGGGCTGGGATGCCGGGACACCCTGCGTTTCGAAGTGGGACTTCCTTTGTACGGGCATGAACTGAGTGCAGAGATATCCCCGATAGAGGCCGGGCTCGGAATGTTCGTGAAGATGGACAAGCCGGAATTCATCGGCAAGGATGCCATTGAAAGGCAGAAGGCCTGTGGCGTCACCCGCAAGATCGTCGGCATTGAGCTGAAGGACAAGGCCATCCCACGTGCCGGCTATCCTGTCGAGGCGGACGGGCAGCAGATTGGCGAGGTCACGACAGGATATAATTCCATCTCCACCGGGAAAAGTGTCTGCATGGCCCTGATAAAGAAGGAGTTTTCGGCGCCGGGCACCGAAGTGTGCGTGAGAATCCGCAAGAAGGTCTTTCCGGGGACTGTCTGCAAGAAGAAATTCTACGAGAAGAATTATAAGAAATAAGGTTATCCGCAAATTATCCCTTATGGCAGATTCCTCGGCTGTATTCGGGATGACTGTTGGGGTATTTATTGAATTCATTAAATAACAACATTAAAACTGATAATTGTCATGGCAAAGATTGAAGAAGGTCTGTATTACAGCGAAACACATGAGTGGGTGAAACTTGAAGACGGAGAGGCTCTTGTCGGAATCACTGACTATGCCCAGCATGCATTGGGCAATATCGTGTATGTGGACATGCCTGAAGAAGGCGATGAAATGACAAAGGACGAGGAGTTCGGCGCCGTGGAAAGCGTAAAGGCGGCAAGCGACCTGGTTGCTCCGGTTTCCGGAGAAGTCGTCGGATGCAATGCTGCCCTCGAGGACGGCCCGGGGCTTCTGAATTCGGATCCGTACGGCAACTGGATAGTCAGGGTGAAGCTTTCCGATGCTTCTGAACTGGATACGCTCATGGATGCGGCTGCATATGCTGAATTTTGCGAAAAACTTTGATGATTAATTTATGAGAGGGAGGCTTAAAAAAATTCACCCTCTTAACCGTTAAATGTCTATCAGTAAAAATATGGGTTTTTCATATTTTCCCCATACTGACGGGGACATCCGTGAAATGCTGGGGCGTATCGGTGCCGGGTCTTTGGACGGGCTCTATTCCGATGTCCCGCAGGAATGCATTTTCAAGGGAGATTTCGACCTGCCGGAAGCGATGTCCGAAATGGAGGTCAGGCGCAGGTTTGCAGAGATGGCTGAACGCAACAGGAAGCTGACCGTCTTCTGTGGCTGCGGCGCGTACGACCATTATTCCCCGGCGGTGATTCCGTATCTCACATCCCGTGCCGAGTTCCAGACTGCCTACACGCCATATCAGGCTGAGGTGTCGCAGGGGACTCTGCGGTATATCTTCGAATATCAGAGCATGATCACCATGCTGTCCGGCATGGACTGTTCAAATGCTTCCATGTATGACGGTGCCACTGCCGCCGCCGAAGCCATGATGATGTCCATCGCCTGCACAAGGAAAAAATCCCGTGTGCTTCTGTCGAGGACCCTGCTGCCGCAGGTCATTGAGGTGGTCAGGACCTATGCAGGGTATCACGGGGTGGATATAGGCTATGTCGCTGCTGACGGGGGAGTCACATCTCTGGCAGATCTGCAGGGACAGCTTGGGCAGGACGATGTGGCGGGGGTGCTTGTGCCGTCTGTCAACAGGTACGGCATCATCGAGGACCTTTCCGGCTTTGCCGATGCGGTTCATGCTCACAAGGGGCTCCTTATGGTATATGCGGACCCTTCTGCTCTGGCTGTGCTGAAGACTCCTGGAGAATGGGGTGCGGACATCGCCTGCGGTGACTGTCAGAGCCTCGGTCTTCCGCTTTCGTTCGGCGGACCTTATTGCGGCTGGCTTGCCTGCAGGAAGGACCATGTGCGCAAGTTGCCTGGAAGGATAGTGGGGGAGACCGTGGACATGGACGGAAAGCGTTCCTATGTGCTGACTCTCCAGGCGAGGGAGCAGCATATCCGTAGGGAGAAGGCCACCAGCAACATCTGCTCCAACCAGTCCCTGATGGCTCTTTATGTCACGATTTATCTTTCCCTTCTCGGGAAGGAGGGGCTGAGGGAGGTCAATGCACTTTCATATGGAGGTGCACATTATCTCTACGACAGCCTTCTTGCCACCGGGCTTTTCGAGCCTGTGTTTGACAGGCCTTTCTTTAAGGAGTTCGTGCTGAAGTCTTCATTGCCTGCGGCAGAATTGCAGCAGGCCCTGTGCGAAGGGGGCTTCTTTGCCGCCCTCGCCACTGAGGAAGGGTATCTCTCATTCTGTGCCACAGAGAAAAGGACAAGGGAAGAAATCGACGCCCTTGTCGCCTGCATAAAGGATTTTGCCCATAAAATGCATGAAAGAAAATGAAATATTACGATAAACTCATATTCGAACTTTCAAAGCCGGGCAGGAAGGGATATTCTCTTCCTGCGGGAAAATGGACTGCGACCCTTTCCTCCATTCCGGAGAATCTGCTCCGTTCAGAGCCTGCCCCGCTTCCGGAAGTGAGCGAGCCTGATGTAGTGAGGCATTACACCAATCTCTCCGGGATGAATTTCGGGGTGGACAACGGGTTCTATCCGCTCGGAAGCTGTACGATGAAATACAACCCGAAGATAAACGAGGAAGTGGCTTCGCTTCCGGGCTTCGCTTCAGTGCATCCTCTCCAGCCGGAATCGACAGTACAGGGCTGTCTGCAGGTGTATCATGAACTGGAGAAGGCCCTTTCTGCCGTCACCGGCATGGCGACCTTCACTTTCAATCCGTTTGCCGGGGCGCATGGCGAACTGACCGGACTGATGGTCATGAGAAGATATCATCTTGACCGGAATGACCTGAAGAGGACAAAGGTGATAGTACCGGACAGTGCCCACGGCACCAATCCTGCGAGTGCCGCTGTCTGCGGCCTTCAGGTAGTGCAGGTGAAGTCCACGCCGGAAGGACTGATAGATGTGGAAGACCTGAAGTCCCGTCTTGATGACACGGTGGCCGGCATAATGATGACTAATCCTAACACTCTCGGCCTGTTTGAAACGGAAATCAGGGAGATTGCGGAGCTTGTGCACGGATGCGGCGGCCTTCTCTATTATGACGGGGCGAACATGAATCCGCTTCTGGGCAAGGTCAGGCCGGGAGACATGGGCTTTGACATAATGCACCTGAACCTCCACAAGACATTCTCCACTCCTCATGGCGGCGGCGGTCCCGGCGCCGGACCGGTGGGCGTGTCGGAAAGGCTTGCGGAATATCTTCCTGACCCAAAGGTGACGGCGGATGCTGACGGCGTATATCATATTTCCTGCAGCAGCCATGCGGCAGGAAGGGTATCGGGATTCATGGGAAATTTTTCCGTGCTGGTCAAGGCATTGGCATATATATGGACTCTCGGCAGGGAGAACATCAGGATGGCAGGTCCTCTGTCTGTCTTGAATGCCAATTATATAAAGGAGTCGCTGAAGGATGTCTACAGGCTGCCTGTGGACCGGGTATGCAAACACGAATTTGTCTTTGACGGACTTGCGGACACTTCCACAGGAATAACCGCCCTTGATGTGGCCAAGCGTCTGCTTGACTATGGTTTCCATGCCCCTACTATCTATTTCCCTCTGCTGTTCCACCAGTCGATAATGATAGAGCCGACCGAGACTGAGTCGAAGGAGACTCTTGATGATTTCATTGCCGTGATGAGGAAGATAGCGGAAGAGTCTGCATCGGATCCGGAGATTCTCAAGTCAGCTCCGCACAATACTCCTGTGCGCCGCCCTGACGAGACCCTTGCGGCCACGAAGCCTGTACTGGCCTTCAACGGTTGATGTAGCAATAATGATTTTAATCATATCGGATGAAACTTATTATAATAGGTGCAGGGCCCGGAGGTTATGAAACGGCCCTGCTTGCTGCCGAAAGGGGAGTTGATGTCACTCTGATAGAGTCTTCCAGACCTGGAGGAACATGTCTGAACGAAGGGTGCATCCCGACAAAGGCTTTCTGCAGAAGTGCGGAGATTCTGGAGGAAATGAAGGTTGCCCCGGCATTCGGAGTTTCACCGGAGATGTCTGCCGGTTTTGATTTCGTGACTGCTGCAGCGAGAAAGAATGCTGTAGTGGGGCAGTTGCGGGAAGGTCTTTCCTCAATGCTTTCCCGTCCGGGGATCAGGCTGGTGCATGGGAAGGCTTCCTTTGTGGACAGGCATACAGTGGCGGTGATCCCGCTTCAGGACGGAAATTCCGGAGCCAGGTATTATGAGGCTGATTATATAATTGTCGCCACGGGGTCGGTGCCGGCAATTCTTCCTGTTCCGGGAGCCGGGCTTGAAGGTGTGGTGACATCCAGGGAACTGCTTGACATTGACCATGTGCCGGAGCGCCTGTGCATCATCGGTGCAGGGGTCATCGGCCTGGAGTTCGCCTCCATTTTCAGAAGCTTCGGCAGCGAGGTGACAGTGGTGGAATATTGCAGCGAAATCCTGCCGCGCTTCGACAAGGATATAGCCAAGAGATTGAGACAGAGCCTTGCCAAAAGGGGAATCGCCTTCTTCATGGGGACACAGGTGCAGGGCATTTCGGAAGTTCATGAAGGACATTCGGATTCAGGACAGGGACCGTCAGGACATGATCTGGTCGGGAAGAGAAGTCTGTCGGTCGCATTCGTTCGGAAAGGAGCCGAAGAAAGGGTTGAGGCCGATACCGTGCTGATGGCAGTGGGACGCCGCCCTGCCGTGGACTCGCTCAACCTGGATGAAATAGGAGTGGAGTATGATGCAAAGGGCATAAAGGTCAACGGCTTCATGCAGACGAACATACCTGATGTCTATGCCGTGGGTGACATCACCGGAGGCTATATGCTGGCCCATGCCGCCACAATGCAGGGAGTGAAGGCCCTTGACCATATCATGGGCATTGAAGACGGCATTGACCTTTCCGTAATGCCTGCCGCCGTGTTCACCATGCCTGAAGCCGCATCGGTGGGGCTGACCGAAGAGGATTGCAAGGCTGCCGGCATAGTATATTCCTGCAGGAAATCCTTCTTCCGCTCCAACGGGAAGGCACTCTGCCTTGGAGAGGCAGACGGAATGTGCAAAATCATCACGGATTCTGACGGCCGCCTTCTCGGATGCCATATGTTCGGTCCCCATGCCTCTGATCTCATCCACGAGGCTACCGCCTTCATCACAATGAAAGCCCGCCTGCAGGACATGCGCAGCATGGTCCATGTCCACCCGTCCCTCAGCGAGATTTTCCGCTGACGCAGCCGTTATGGCAGGGATTCCTGCCGTTATGTCATAATAGGGGAGGTGTGGTGGCTGACAGAGGGGCAGGAAATGGCCACCGGAGGGTGTGGGGAATGGATTTTGCGTTCAACATAGGCTGTGCTGGCCGGAATGCCGGTCATGCAGGAACAAGATTATAATACTGAAAAAGATGAACGACAAGATTCAAAACCAAAATGAACCGAAGGACGGCGAAAAACCTAAGACAGGCGGCAATCCGTTCGTGGGCTTTTTTCTCGGCCTGTTGCTTGTACTGCTGCTTAATGCATTGGTATTCCCGAGGGTGGGAGGCAACAGGATCATTCCTACAGACTACGGCACATTTGTGGCGAAAGTCGATTCCGGCTTAGTCAGACAGGTGGTGATAGAGAAGGATAACATTTATTTTTCAGCCGATACGGCAGAAGGAAAGACAGTTACCTTCCAGACGGGGGCGGTGGATGACCCGGAGCTTGTGGACAGGCTCCTGCAGGCTTCCAGTCCTGGCGATGAAGGCAAGATAGTATTCACCAAGAGGATTCCGAGGGAAAATTCCGCCCTGTTGGACTTTGTGCTCTGGTGGGTTCTGCCTGGAGTCCTGATGTATTTCGTCTGGAGGCAGATCAGCCGGACAATGCAGGCCAGGATGGGCGGCGGAGGACCGGGCAATTTCATGTCCTTCGGCAGCAGCGGGGCGAGGATATATGCCGAATCTGAAGTAAAGACCACATTTGCAGATGTGGCCGGACAGGATGAGGCAAAGGAAGCCCTCACGGAAATAGTGGATTTCCTGCACAATCCGGGAAAATATGCTGAAATAGGGGCGAGCCTGCCGAAAGGTGCGCTTCTCGTGGGGCCTCCGGGTACGGGAAAGACATTGATAGCGAGGGCTGTCGCAGGAGAGGCAAAGGTTCCGTTCTTCTCGATATCAGGCTCAGAGTTTGTGCAGATGTTCGTGGGGATGGGGGCCGCCAAGGTCCGCGACCTGTTCAAGCAGGCTGGCGAAAAGGCACCATGCATAATATTCATAGATGAAATAGATGCCATCGGAAAGAAGAGGGACAATTCCCTGGGCGGCGGAAATGACGAGAGGGAACAGACCCTGAACCAGCTGCTTACGGAAATGGACGGCTTCGATGCCAGGAAGGGGGTGGTGATACTTGCCGCGACCAACCGTCCGGAAAGTCTGGACAAGGCCTTGCTGCGTCCGGGACGCTTTGACAGGAGGATTCAGATGGAACTTCCTGACCTTGAGGGAAGAAAGGCCATATTGTCAGTGCATCTGAAGAAAGTGAAACATGATGATGTCAATCTGGACATTGTCTCCAGGGCCACGGCTGGCTCATCCGGTGCAGAGATTGCCAACATAGTGAATGAAGCCGCCTTGAGGGCCGTAAGGCAGGGAAGGCATGCAGTGACGACAGCCGACCTTGAAGAAAGCGTGGAAACTGTGATGGCAGGTGCTCAGAGAAAAGGCAAGGTGCTGTCCGACAAGGAAAAGAAGATTGTTTCCTATCATGAGATCGGACATGCCCTTGTGGCAGCCATGCAGACTGATTCAGCCCCTGTGCATAAGATCACGATAGTGCCGAGGACTTCCGGAGCACTCGGATATACGATGCAGGTGGATGAGGGCGAGCAGTTCCTCATGAGCAAGGATGAACTTTTCAACAGGATAGCAACCCTCACAGGAGGACGCGCTGCAGAGGAAATCATCTGCAATACCGTGACGACCGGAGCATCCAATGACATAGAGCAGGCCACAAGACTGGCCCGTGCAATGGTCACAAGATACGGGATGAGTGACAGATATGACATGATGGAGCTGGAGACTGTAAGCAACAGGTATCTCGGAGGCGATGCTTCTGCCGCCTGCTCTGACGAAACATCAGCCGAGGTGGACAAGGTGGTGCTTGAGATGATCAAGGCAGCCCATGAGAAGGCCGGGAAAATCATTTCGGAGAACCTTGACATCATGCACGAGGCCGCTTCTTATCTCATGGAAAAGGAGACCATCACCGGCGAGGAGTTCATGTCCATAGTGCACAGGCACACAAGTCGTTAAATTATCCCTTCTGACATGAACATCTTTCCGTAGGCTTCAGCTTTTTTCTCCAGAGAAAGCGGATAGGCCCGCGAAGACGAAGGCATTCTGTAGAATGTGATGTGTCTTGTATCTGAGACTGCATTTCCCGGAAAGGTAATGTTGTCTTGTCCGGAAGGGGCGAAGCTGACGCCTGTGTGTCCCCCGGTCGGCGGCATCGGGCATCCGAAATGCGCTGCAACGGCCTCAGTGGCCTTTTCTCCGGTGGTGACTATTGCCCTGCATTCAGGCAGGGCTGTGAGCAGGGCGGAAATGTCGGTCGGGGTGACTATTTCGAGAAATTTGTCAGAGGCATTGTCCTTGAGCCTCCTCACTTCTGAGGCGGAATCATAGAGGGCAATGCCTTTTTCCATACAGAACTGCATTATCTTTTCCCTGTCAAAGCGCTTTTGACCGGAAATCTCGAAATGCCTTCTGTCCCCGAAGAAGATGAGTCCCATTATCCTCCACATGTCATTGTTGAAGTTGGGGTAGAAGAACTCCATTGACCACCGCTCGTGTTTCGGAGGGAAACTGCCCAGCATGAGGATCCGTGCCCCGGAAGGCAGAAACGGGGCAAGCGGATGCAGCTCTGTTCCGGTGTTTCCTGCCGGGATTTCCGTAGGGTTCATGTCCTTTTCCAGTTCTGGGACACCGGATGTGTTCATTTTCTGGTCTGATATGTGTCATTTATCTTCGTCAGCTCCTGGTTCAGACGGCGCAGTCCGGACTTGGAGTCGTTGTGGGCGCTCGGGCCGGATATGCAGCCTCCCTCGCAGGCCATCACTTCTATGAATCCGGCCTGGCATCTTCCGGCGCATGCAGCCGCACGCAGGGTGGCTATGTTCTTTTTGTTCAGGTCAGCCACCTGCATCATCCTGATTTCTCCGGCTTCATCACCAAGATATGAGCTTATGGCTTCTGCCACGCCTCCTGTCCTGGCGAATCCGTGAGCTTCGCGGACCGAACTGCTGCCCACCTGATATTCCTGCACATCCTTGAAGTCGATATTGAAACCTTCGAATACCGAAGCCAGTTCTTCGAATGTCATCACATAGTCCACCTCGCCGTCACGCCTGGCTTCCTTTCGCTTGGCCACGCACGGGCCTATGAACACTATCTTGGCATCCGGATAGCGCTGTCTTGCGATACGGGCGGCGTAGTGCATCGGGGAGCCTGTGGTTGACACGAATTTCTTCATGACAGGCAGATGCTTTTCCACCAGTTCAATATATGACGGGCAGCAAGAGGTGGTCATGAATCCCTGTCCTTCTCCGAGCTTTTCCTTAAGTTCCGCAGCCTCATGGCTGACGGTCTCCATAGCTCCCTGCGCCACTTCGATTATGTCAGTGAAGCCTATCTTGCGCAGAGCCCCGTATACGGCTTCTGCGGGGGCATCAAACTGTCCCAGGACGGACGGCGCAGGCAATGCCACCACCTTTTTCCCTTCCCGTATGGATTCGAGCACATCGAAGACCTGGGATATTTCAAATATGGCCCCGAACGGGCAGGCGTTAAGGCATTTCCCGCAGTAGATGCATTTGCTTTCATCTATATGCTCGACATTGTTCCCGTTCTTGCTTATGGCCTTTACGGGACAGGCTTCTTCACAAGGCACAGGTATGTACACTATGGCATGGTAAGGGCAGTTCTGATAGCATTTCCCGCAGCTTATGCAGGTGTCATGGTCTATCATGGCCTGGCCGTTCTTCTTGAATCTGATTGCGTCCTTGGGGCAGTTGACATGGCAGCTGCGGGCGACGCATCCGCGGCACAGGTTGGTGATTTCATAATTGACCTGGATGCATGAGGAACATGCCTCGTCTATCACGCATAGTATGTTCTCCTTTATTGCACGCTTATGTTCCAGGACACGGCGGGCATATTCCGAAAGCGGAGTCAGTTCGTCAACCTCGTCCGACATGTCAAAGCCAAGGAGGGGGAACATCTTGTATTTATAGACTGCGCGTTCCTTGTATATGCAGCAGCGTCCGAGCGGCCGTCCCCGTCTCGGGCTGAGTTCTATGGGAAGTCTGTCTATGTCTTCTGTAAGTCTCTGTCTGTTCCACAGGTCCACGAGTCTCGCCATCAGCTTGTGGCGGACAATCATCACATTGTTGGTAAAGGCCATATCAGTTCAGCTATTGTTTCCGGATCAGAATGCAAAGATAAGTTTTGGAACATATATATACAAATTGCTTCCGTCAAAGACATTGGCAGATGCCGGTGATTTTGTCCTGATATTTTCTATAAAGACGATAGCGTGATGTGTAAAATGGCATATTTGGGACAAAAAATTGTCAAAAAGTAGCATCGTGCGCGTTTTGGCTTGAATTTGGATGAATATTCCAGCCCTTTATTGCACGGACCGGCATGGCAGGAGCCGTCTGGCCGGGTGCGCAAGGCCGTGCAGGCGTCACGGCTGTGATAATGAGTTGGAAACAAAAATGAAATATTGCTATATTCTTATGACTTTCCTCATGGTACTCATGCTGTCTTCCGGGATGGCGGCACAGGCTATGCCTGCAGGCAGCGTGGGCTTCTGTGCCGGGCATGCACCGATGGAGGGGGCATCTTCCGGGGCAGGCGACTGTGTGGGGTTGCTGGGGGAGGATACCCTTTCGGGGACTCAGGTACGGGATACAGCCAGTCTTGAGGACATTCTTCCCAAAAGGGAGATCCGGAGGCTGAGGCGGGATTCCAGAAACATGCGTTTCAGCATATTGGGAGGCCCAGGCTATTCTCCGGACTTCGGCCTGACTATCGGAGGAAGCGCACTTTTCACATTCAGGATGGACAAGTCTGACCTTGAACTGAAGCGGTCTGTGGTGCCCATAGCGATTGCTGCGATGACAAAGGGCGGTGTGAAGGTGGTGAGCAAGCCGCAGCTTTTCTTTGCCGGAGACCGTTTCAGGATCTTCGGCCAGTTCCAGTATGAGTATTTTCCTGACAATTTCTATGGTGTGGGCTATACGACCAACAGGGATTATGTCAGAAGTGCCTCCACGAGCCTTTTCCGCGAGAGCGAACTTCAGTTCAACCCTCTGTTCCTGTTCAGGATAAGGCAGACGGACTGGTTTGCGGGACCTTATCTGGACTTCACCTGGGAGACGATGTCGGATGTGGGTGCTGAAATGGTCCGCCAGAAGGATTATTCAGCGGCAGGAGGAGATGAGTCCGGTTATGAGACTTTGAGCGCGGGGCTTGGCTTTCTTGTGACGCTTGACAGCCGGGATGTCCCGGCAAATGCTTACAAGGGAGTCTATTTTGATTTCAGGGCGGCTGCCTATAATGACTTCATGGGCATGAACGGGCTTTTCAATGATTTTTATCGTGTCGACTTGGATTACAGGCAGTACCTGAGTGTGGGAGAGAGGAAGACCTTTGCCTGGACAGTGCAGTCTAAGAATGTGTTCGGGGATGTCCCGCTGAACAAATATTCGCTTATAGGAACTCCGTTTGACCTGAGGGGATATTACTGGGGGCAGTACCGGGACAAGTCCGCCCACATGGTGATAGCAGAATACAGGCAGATGATCAACACGGACAGGACGACATGGGTGAAGAAGGCTCTGAGCAGATTGGGGTTCGTGGCCTGGGGAGGGTGCGGATTCTTGGGCCCGGATCCGTTCCGGATAGAGGGGGTGCTGCCCAATGCGGGCCTGGGAATAAGGATAGAGGTGCAGCCGAGGATGAATGTGCGGCTTGATTTCGGGCGGAATTTCATAAACGGGCAGAACCTCTTCTATTTCAATATGACTGAGGCTTTTTAATGGATTTTTGCCTATGGGACATGGGACATTTGCATATATGGGATTCAAAGCAGGGGCAATGGAGGAACTGATATGCTGACCTTTCCTATGATAGTGGTGCTTGCCGGCATTGTCGGTATGGTGGCGGCATTGATAGCCAACAAGATGAGGCCGGGAATGGTGCTGTTTTCGGTGTGCGTGGTGTTTCTTTGTGCGAGGATCATCACCCCGCAGGAACTGCTTGAAGGATTCAGCAACGAGGGCATGGTGACCGTGGCCCTTCTTTTCCTCGTGAGCGAGGGAATACGGCAGTCGGGTGCGCTCAGGCCTCTTGTCAAGATACTGATGCCGAAGAAAAAGACCACGGTGTTCAAAGCCCAGGCCCGGATGCTTCCTGCAATAGCCGCAATATCGTCTGTGCTCAACAACACGCCGATAGTGGTGCTTTTCGCCCCGATAGTGAAGAAATGGGCGAAATCAGTCGGAATGTCCGCTTCGAAATTCCTCATACCTGTATCATATGCCACCATTCTGGGCGGCATGTGCACGCTGATAGGAACTTCCACCAACCTTGTGGTGCACGGGATGATAATTGATGCCGGGTACGAAGGGTTCAGCATGTTCGAACTCGGTAAGGTCGGAGTGCCTGTGGCTGTTGCCGGACTCGTCTACCTCTTCTTCGCATCCTCGAAACTGCTTCCTGAAAGGGACAGGAACGAAATTTCGGATACCGTTGAGGATATTCCGTACAACAGGAGGGTCGAAGCCGTATTGGGCGCCCGTTTCCCGGGCATCAACATGACTTTGAAGGAATTTGACTTTAAACGCCGCTTCGGTGCGGAGGTCGTGGAAGTGAAGCGTGTCGGCGAGACCTTCAAGGGTGCCGGTCTTGATTCTCTGAAGCTTATGGAGGGCGATACCCTCGTGCTCAATACTGACGACTCGTTCATGAAGACATGGAGAGAGTCCACCTCATTTCTCATGCTCACCGCATCAGAGGATATGGAGCCTCACAGCGTGAAACGCAAGAGATGGTTTGCCCTAACCCTCCTTATACTCATGATAACGGGGGCTACTGTCGGCACCCTTCCCGGAGTGAAGGAAGCCTTTCCGAATATACGGCTTGACATGTTCTTTTTCGCTGCGGTGACTGCCGTGATCATGGCCTGGACAAGGATATTCCCGCCGAGGAAATACACCAAGTACATTTCATGGGATGTGCTGATAACCATAGCATGTGCATTCGGGATAAGCAAGGCCATGGCCAATTCCGGATTCTCGGATCTGGTGGCCTCGAAGATAATAGCGCTGTGTGATGATTACGGGCCGCATTTCCTGCTTTTCGCCCTGTATGTGATAACGAACATCTTTACGGAACTGATAACAAACAATGCGGCCGCCGCCCTGACATTCCCGTTCGCGCTTTCCCTTGCGCAGGAGCTCGGGGTCAATCCGATGCCGTTCTTCGTTACGATCTGCATCGCCGCCTCTGCAAGCTTTTCGACACCGATCGGCTATCAGACCAATCTGATCGTGCAGGGCGTCGGCAATTACAAGTTCACGGATTTCGTCAGGATTGGTCTGCCGCTGAACATCATTACCTGTGTCATCACTGTATTCCTGGTGCCGATGTTCTGGCCGTTCTGATGACGGTTGGCCCGCAGAGGACATGTGGAATATGATGCGGCTGCGGAAGCCGATGAATTTTATATATTGATGAAAGGAAAAATGGAAAATATTAAGGAAAATATCTATCCGGTCTTCGACAGGATGATGACAAGAAAGGAGAAGGAGGAAATGCTCGGACAGCGCGGGCTGATGGTGTGGTTCACCGGTCTGAGCGGTTCCGGAAAGAGCACCCTCGCCCTCGCCCTGGAGCATGAACTGTCTGCAAGGGGGATTCTCTGCAAGGTACTTGACGGGGACAACATCAGGAGCGGAATCAATTCCAATCTCGGTTTTTCTGCAGAAGACAGGAGGGAAAACATCAGAAGGATAGCCGAGGTGGCAAGGCTTTTTGTCGACCTGGGAGTGGTGACCATTGCCTCGTTCATCAGCCCGGAGCGGTCGATGAGGGAGATGGCTGCGGAAATCATAGGCCGGGAAGACTTCAAGGAGATATATGTGAGCACTTCCATCGCGGAGTGCGAACGCCGGGATGTCAAGGGCCTTTATGCCAGGGCCAGGAGAGGGGAGATAAAGGATTTCACGGGAGTTTCCGCACCTTACGAGCCGCCTGTTGCCCCGGCACTTGCCATTGATACGGCGGGAAAGACGGTGGAAGAGTCTGTAAATGAGATACTTTCTCTTGTCCTGCCTCTCGTTTCGTCCCATTGACAGTCATTTTGTAATTTATAATAAGTTAAAAATAAGAATTATGAATGAAAGCTACAATCTGAGCCATCTCAAGGAGCTGGAGGCGGAGTCCATCCATATAATCCGTGAAGTGGCGGCAGAATTTGAAAATCCTGTCATGCTCTACAGCATCGGCAAGGATTCTTCCGTGATGGTGCGGCTTGCCGAGAAGGCTTTCTATCCGGGCAAGGTGCCGTTCCCGCTGATGCATATCGATTCCAAGTGGAAATTCAAGGAAATGATACAGTTCCGCGATGAATATGCGAAGAAGTACGGCTGGAATCTGATAGTGGAGAGCAATATGGAGGCCTTCAATGCAGGAGTCGGACCTTTCACGCATGGCAGCAAGGTGCACACGGACCTGATGAAGACCCAGGCCCTGCTCAATGCCCTGGACAAATACAGGTTCGATGCGGCCTTCGGCGGGGCAAGGCGTGACGAGGAGAAGTCCCGCGCCAAGGAGCGCATATTCTCTTTCCGCGACCGTTTCCACCAGTGGGACCCGAAGAATCAGCGCCCTGAGCTCTGGGACATCTACAACACGAGGATTCACAAGGGGGAGAGCATAAGGGTCTTTCCGCTGAGCAACTGGACCGAGCTGGACGTGTGGCAGTACATCCGTCTTGAGAACATTCCTATCGTGCCTCTTTATTTCGCTAAGGAGCGGCCTGTGGTCAACATCGACGGGCAGCTGATAATGCCTGACGACGACCGTCTTCCGGAGAAGTACCGCGACAGGATAGAGATGAAGAAGATACGCTTCCGCACTCTCGGCTGCTGGCCTCTGACAGGGGCGATCGAGAGCGAGGCCGACACCATCGAGAAGATAGTGGAGGAGATGATGACCACCACGAAGAGCGAGAGGACGACCCGTGTGATAGACTTCGATCAGGAAGCCAGCATGGAGCAGAAGAAGAGGGAAGGATATTTTTAAGGCCGGAATCAAGCAAGTGGATATATGTTCGGACAGTTTATAAAGGGTACGAATTATGGCAGAGAAGATAAACATAACGGAATATCTCGACAATGACGAGAAGAAGGATCTCCTGAGATTTCTGACCGCAGGCTCGGTGGACGACGGAAAATCCACGCTCATAGGAAGGCTGCTTTTCGACAGCAAGAAACTCTATGAGGACCAGCTGGACGCCCTTGAGAGGGACAGCAGGCGCATGGGCAATGCCGGCGACCATATTGACTATGCGCTCTTGCTGGATGGACTGAAGGCGGAGAGGGAGCAGGGCATAACGATTGACGTGGCCTACAGGTATTTTTCCACCAACAGGAGGAAATTCATCATAGCCGACACCCCGGGGCATGAACAGTACACGAGAAACATGATAACAGGCGGCTCTACTGCCAATCTTGCCGTGATTCTTGTGGATGCCAGGGCCGGGGTCATCACACAGACGAGAAGGCACACTTTCCTTGTGTCGCTCCTCGGCATAAAGCATATAGTGCTGGCGGTGAACAAGATGGATCTTGTGGGCTTCTCTCGGGAGAGATTCGGGGAGATTGTTTCTCAATATATGGACTTCGTGAAGCCGCTCGGAATACCGGATGTGCGCTGCATTCCGCTTTCCGCCCTTGACGGGGACAATGTGGTGAAGAAGTCCGACCGCACCCCGTGGTATGACGGCCCGTCACTTCTGGAGATCCTCGAAACCGTCCACATAGGCAATGACCATAATTTCGATGACTTCCGTTTTCCTGTCCAGTATGTCCTGCGTCCGGACCAGAATTTCCGAGGATTCAGCGGGAAAGTGGCCTCGGGTGTCGTGCGTAAGGGGGATGAGGTGATGGCCCTGCCTTCCGGGAAGAAGTCCCGTGTGGCGAGGATAGTCACATACGACGGGGACCTGGATTATGCCTTCCCTCCGCAGTCTGTCACCCTTACCCTTGAGGATGAGATAGATGTGTCCCGCGGGGAGATGCTCGTGCATCCGGACAACCTTCCGTTCGAGGACCGCAGCTTCGAGGCGATGCTCGTGTGGATGGACGAGGAGCCGATGGACACCGGCAAGGCATTTTTCATCAAGCATACCACCAACACTTCCCGTGCCCATGTGGACTGCATAAAGTACAAGGTGGATGTCAATACAATGGAGCACCTTTCCGTGGAGAACGGCCGCCTGAAGAAGGAAGACGAGCCGATGCAGCTCAACCAGATAGCCCGCGTGGTGATTACCGCAGCCAAGCCGCTTTTCTTTGACCCTTACGGGAAGAACAGGGCCTGCGGCTCATTCATCCTGATAGATCCGGTGTCGGACAACACCAGCGCAGTCGGAATGATCATCGGCAGGGCGGCTTCCGGCAGCATGGACAATTCTTCCGCAGTCCCGGAGCTTGACCTTCCTGCCCTCGGCATCGGTCCTGAGCATTATGAGGCCATCGAGAAGGCCGTGAAGGCCCTTGACCGCCAGGGAATCGCCGTGCGGCTCAAGAAATGAGAAGGATGAACACCATTTGTCTGTGAATAAATTTATCTATGGGAATATTGAGTTTTGACAAGCTGCCGGCGAATACCCTTGTCGGAGCAGACTGGAGGACATTCAAGGAAACTGTAAGAGACAGGGAGATAGACCCCGGCTACAGGACGAAATACCGCGTCACGAAGGCCGTGTGCCGGCTTCTTTCGGCCGCAGCCCCGATACAGGAGAAACGATATGAAAAGATGCTGGCCGACAAGCCGCTGGAGAACCCTCCGGTGTTCATCCTCGGGCATTGGAGGAGCGGGACCACATTCACCCACAATGTGCTTTCCTGCGACAGGCATTTCGGCTATGTCACCACATATCAGACCGTCTTTCCGCACCTGATGCTTTGGGGGCAGCCGTTCTTCAAGACGGTGATGAACTGGCTGATACCGTCCAAGCGTCCGACCGACAATGTGGTCCTCGGCCCGGACCTGCCTCAGGAGGAGGAGTTTGCAATGACCAACCTGCTGCCGTATTCCTACTATGACTTCTGGTTTTTCCCGAGGCATCAGAGGGAATATGCCGAAAAATATCTGCTGTTCAAGGGAATGACCCGGGAGCAGATGGAGGAGTTCCGCAGGAAGTATGTGCAGCTTGTGAAGATAGCCCTCTGGAACACCGGCGGCACGCAGTTCCTCAGCAAGAATCCGCCGCATACGGCCCATGTCAGGGAATTGCTTGAAATTTTCCCTGATGCAAAGTTCATCTATCTTATAAGGAATCCTTATACGGTTTTTGAGTCCACGAGGAAGTTCTATGACAAGACCATCCGCTCCCTGATGCTCCAGAATTTCTCCGAGGAGGAGATGGAGTCGGCGATACTTGACATATATACCTGGATGTATGACAAATACGAGGCGGACAAGAAGCTGGTGCCGCAGGGGAATCTGTTTGAAATGAAATTTGAGGATTTCGAGGCGGACCCTGTCGGAATGGCAGGAAAAATATATTCTTCCCTTGGCCTGCAGGGCTTTGAGGAAGCCCGTCCGGCAATGGAAAAGTACACCGGACAGAGCTACAATAAAAACAAATACCGCTATCAGGACCGTACCGTCAGACTCGTCGAGGAGCATTGGGGCTATGCCCTGAAGCAGTGGGACTACGGTCTGGCACGGTAGGCAAGCCATCCCGTTACATTGTTCCCGGTTTTTTTATTGGCCGGAAAAATGTAAATTTGCCGTCCTTCCCGTCATCCGTGGCGGGGAGGACGGCGGTTTTAATCCGCTGAAAAGATTTACAGGATAGTTTCATATATCGAGGATGAAGGTTTGCATTGCGGAAAAGCCGAGCGTGGCGAGGGAAATAGCTGATGTGCTCGGGGCGAAGACGAGGATGAACGGGTATCTCGAGGGGAACGGGTATCAGGTGACCTGGACCTTCGGACATCTGTGCATGCTCAAGGAGCCGGACGACTACACCCCGCAATGGAAGCACTGGGCGCTCTCGTCCCTTCCGATGATCCCTCCGAGATTTGGAATCAAGCTGATAGACAATGACACATACAGGCAGCAGTTCTCTGTCATAGAGAAGCTCATGCAGAACGCGGAGGCCATCATCAACTGCGGCGATGCCGGGCAGGAGGGAGAGCTGATCCAGAGGTGGGTGATGCAGAAGGCGCGGGCGAAATGCCCTGTCTACAGGCTCTGGGTGTCGTCCCTTACCGAGGAGGCCATCAGGGAGGGCTTCAACAATCTGAAGGACCAGCATGAATATGACAGGCTCTACGAGGCCGGGCTTTCCCGCGCAATAGGCGACTGGATTCTCGGAATGAATGCCACGAGGCTATATACCCTCCGTTTCGGACAGAACAGGCAGGTGCTTTCCATCGGCCGTGTGCAGACCCCGACTCTTGCACTCATTGTCAGGAGGCAGGAGGAAATCGAGAATTTCAAGCCTGAGCCTTACTGGGAGCTGAAGACGAAATACCGTGATGTCATGTTTTCTTCCGTGAAGGGAAAATTCACGGCAAAGGAAGACGGGGAGGCTTTCCTGGAGAAGGTCAGGGAGGAGGAGTTCATTGTGACCGGAGTCACGGAGAAGAAGGGGAAGGAATTTGCCCCGAGGCTTTTTGACCTCACTTCGCTGCAGGTGGAGTGCAACAGGAAATTCGGATACACGGCAGACGAAACATTGAAACTCATCCAGTCCCTATACGAAAAGAAGCTCACCACCTATCCCCGTGTGGACACCACTTTCCTGAGCGATGACATCTATCCCAAGGTTCCGCAGACTCTCGCAGGGCTGCGGGGATATGAGCATCTGACCGCTCCGCTCAAAGGCGCAAAACTCCCGAAGAGCAAGAAGGTATTCGACAACTCCAAGGTCACTGACCACCATGCCATCATCCCGACGGGCGTCCCTGCAACCAATATGGACGAGAGGGAAAGCCGTGTCTATGACCTGGTCGCCAGACGCTTCATTGCCGCCTTCTATCCTGACTGCCAGGTAGCCGTGACCACAGTGAACGGAAAGGTCGGCGATGTGGAGTTCAAGGCGACCGGCAAGCAGATACTCAAACCGGGATGGAGGGAGGTATTTGCGCAGACAGAGACCGACGATGATGCGTCGGATGCAAAGAAAGACGAAGAGAAGGTGCTTCCTCCGTTCAAGGTTGGGGAGAGCGGCCCTCATGAGCCTGTGCTCAAGGAGACCTGGACCACCGCCCCGAAGCCATATACAGAGGCCACCCTCCTGAGGGCGATGGAAACCGCCGGAAAGACAGTGGACAATGAGGAGCTGCGTGACGCCCTGAAGGAAAACGGTATAGGCCGTCCGTCCACCCGTGCGGCCATCATCGAGACCCTCTTCAAGAGAAGATACATCCGCAAGGAACGCAAGAGCCTCTATCCCACCGCCACAGGCCGCGAACTTATAGGCGTCATCAAGGAAGACCTCCTGAAGAGCGCCGAACTTACCGGCCAGTGGGAACACAAGCTCCGCATGATCGAGAAGGGGACATATGAGGCCGGTGCATTCATCTCCGAACTCAAGGACATGGCCCGCGACATCGTCATATCCGTCCTCTCCGACAACTCCCTCCGCTCCGTCACGATAGATTCCTCAAAATAAATCACTGTCTTCTGAAAAATGATATTTTTCGGAAAAGTTTCCTTTTTAAAAGGAAATAATCTGTATATTTGTCATGAAATATAGGAAATGGTATGAGGAAAGACATTATCAAATCGCTGATAGCCATACGGCTGACCTTCCCTGATTTAGGTTGACACTTTTAGAGCGGATTAACTAATAAGGTTTACAGTATCACTGACTGTGTTTACAGCCGGTGTTTTTTATCTCTAAAAGTCTTT
>JADIMO010000127.1 GCA_017694755.1 Candidatus Cryptobacteroides merdavium | reverse complement strand
TACAAACAATGCGAAATAGCAGGCTTTTCGATTAACCCTCTAAATTATTGAAATTATGAAAGTTATTTGACATTATTTGTATCCTTTTTGTATTTGAGTTGTTTTAGCGAAAAGCCGGACTATTTTCCGATACAGAATGTCACGATCTTGTCGAACGGAATCTTGTCGAAGTTGTCGTAGAGGTCCACATGGCTGGCTCCAGGGACGATGAGGAGTTCCTTGTTGTCGCCGGTGAGCTTCTTGAAGGTGTCTTCGCTGAAATAGCGGGAATGGGCCTTTTCGCCGTGGATGAGAAGGACGGCACTGCGGATTTCACCGGCGTAGGCCATTATCGGCATGTTCAGGAAGGAGAGGGAAGAGGTGACATTCCAGCCGCTGTTGGAGTTGAGGGAACGGCTGTGGTAGCCGCGGGAAGTCTTGTAATAGGCGTGATAGTCTTTCACGAACTGTGGGGCATCTTCCGGAAGCGGATCCACTACGCCTCCTGCGAGGGCGTATGTGCCGTTCCTGTAGTCCTCGGTGCGCTGGGCATTCAGCTTGACGCGCAGGTCGTGACGGGCGTCGGCAGTGTCTGCCGCATCGAAGTAGCCGTTGGCAGTGACGCGGCTCATGTCATACATGGTGGCAGCGACGGTGGCCTTGATGCGGGTGTCAATGGCGGCGGCATTTATGGCCATTCCTCCCCAGCCGCAGATGCCGAGGATGCCGATGCGCTCAGGGTCGGCCTTGTCGCAGGTGGAAAGGAAGTCCACGGCTGCGCAGAAGTCTTCGGTGTTGATGTCAGGAGAGGCTACATATCGCGGTTCTCCGGCACTCTCTCCGGTATAGGACGGGTCGAAGGCTATGGTAAGGAAGCCTCTCTCGGCCAATGTCTGGGCATACAGGCCTGAAGCCTGCTCCTTGACTGCACCGAACGGGCCGCTGACGGCGATTGCCGGGAGCCTGCCTTCGGCATTCTTGGGTACATACATGTCGGCGGCGAGGGTGATGCCGTACCTGTTGGTGAAAGTCACCTTGCTGTGTTCCACCTTGTCGCTCTGCGGGAATGTCTTGTCCCACTCGCGGGTCAATTCAAGATTCTTCATATTGATGTCGGTTTGATTTCCGTTGGCTGTTGCAGCATTGTCCGGTTCAGCCGCTGAGGTGAAGACGGACATTGTCAGCATTGCCTGGGCAATTAAGAATATTGCAGAAATTCTTTTCATTGGAAGTGATTTACTTATTGTTGTCAAATCCCTCTGCTTCGCTCGGGATGATAATTTAATGGTGCTTTCCCAGGGTGTTCCCCTGGTACGATGCAAAGATAGGCCATGCCGCACAGATGCAGCATAACCGCATTACGGATAGGATAACCTTGATTACGGATTTGACGCTCCGGATTGATGCCGGGCATAAAATTTTTTGCTGCGATTCTGATGCGGCAACCAAAATATTTTTATAACTTTGAAGTGATTTGGCGGTGCCCATCAAGTTTCTGCCGATAAAATTTGACGTTATGAAGAAAATATTTGCAGCTCTGTTATGGGGGGGATTTGTTCCCTGTTATTGTCGTGTAATAAGGAAGAGGTTGCCGTCAGTCCGGTGATAAATGCCGTCAGTCCGGAAGTTTTTTCAAGTGATGCCGGCCTCGGCGAAATCCGGTATGAGATCGCCAATCCATCGGAGGGTGTTTCCATTTCAGCATATTGTTCAGGCACATGGCTTTCGGACATTGATGTTTCTGTCCCTGGAATCGTGTCTTTTTCCATCTCGGAGAATACGGATGCGGAATCACGTGAGGCCATTGTGCGGCTTTCTTATCCTCAGGCTGCTTCTGTCGATGTCAAGGTGATCCAGGCAGGTGCGGAAGATACTTCAGAAGTTCCGGATTTCACGATAACTGTGACTGATGTGACCGCATTTTCCGCGCAGGTTACCGTTGAGCCGGCCGATGAAGACATGACTTATCTTCTTCTCACAGGAACCAAGGCGGATATTGAATCCTATGCATCCGACGAGGATCTCATTGCATACAATCTGTCCATTTTTACTGAGGTTGCGGCGCAGCAGGGATTTTCACTTGAATATATTCTTGACAACGTGCTTTTGCGGAAAGGGCGCGTGACGGCTGGTATGAATACTTTTGTCCCGGACACCGATTATTATGTATATGTCTATGGAATAGGCAAGGATGCTGTCGTGACGACTCCGGTATACAAGGAGCCTGTCAGGACCGCTCCGGTGACTGTATACGATGAAAAGATAGACATATCGTTCCCGGAAATAGGGACAAGGAGCATCACATCCTCGTTCGTTCCGGAATCGGATTCATTCAGATATCTTTACGGTTATATGACCGAAGGGGAGTTCAATGCCTATGGAGAGAGCGAGTTCGTATCTGCCATGATTCTTGAAATGCAGTATGTGATTAACATGTATGCTTCCATGGGCATTGATGTGTCATGGGAGGACGTATCCTCCGTCGGAGAGCAGAAACTGTCGGCTGCCGGGCTTTATTCTGGCAGCGGGTATGAGTTCTATGCATTCGGGGTAGATCATGGCTATTCCAATACTTCGCTGTTCCATGAGACTGCGGAGACCGATGCCGTCATGGTGACGGACGGCTGTAAATTTGAGGTGTCTCTCATGTCAGTCGGGACCTATGATGCGGAAATTTCCGTGACGCCGTCGTCCTCTGACACAAGATATCACGTTTCTCTTCTGGAGACATCGCAGATAGCCGGGCTGCAGCCTTCTGTCGTGGCTGATGCATGCATCAATGAACTGAATCAGGGCGGAAGCGGCTGGACCGCTTCTTTACGATCAGGTGTTGCTGTCCTGCAGTTCGGGGATCTTGAGCCGTCCGCCTCGTATACGGTAGTTGTCTTCGGAGCTGATTCAAACGGGGAAAGGACTACGGAAGTGTTTCTCCATGAATTCAGGACCGGTGAGGTACCTGCATCTGACATGACGTTCGATGTTTCGGTGACTGATGTTTCCTATGCTTCTGTGACGGTCAATATCTTGCCGTCCGTCAAGGACGAACCTTATGTGACGGGACTTCTTACCGAGGAACAGTATGCCGTTCTCGGCAAGAGTCCGGAGGCTATAGCGGCAAGGGTCTGCAGAGATTATGCAAACCTTGGCCTGTCGCAAAATATGGGGGATGCATCTCTCAGTATTTCAAGGGACTATGAGTATAATTTCGTTACTCCGGGGACAACATATCATGTCTTTGTATTCGGGTGCAGCCATTGGTATCAGACCACGCCTGTGACCGTAGTGGAGTGCCGTGTGCCTGAGCGTGTGGTCAGTGATGCCTCCGTGGATATCAAAGTAACTGTCTATGATGCCAATGACCTTATTGCTGCAGATCCGGTTTCCTATCCGGAATCCCAATGGAAGGACAGGGCGGCGGTACAGGTGGAATTTTTCCCTAATTCCTATGCTTCGTCATGGTATGGGTGGATAGAGGAGCGCAGTGCGGAATATATGCAGCAATTGAACATGGATGTGCTTCTGGCTGCCATAAAGATGAACGGGCAGCAGTTCAAGGGGACCAGTTCCGGACGGGCGGTTGTGGGACTTCCATGGAATTATCAGAATTGTTCGGCAATCGCTCTCGGGGTGGATTCCGGCGGTGTGGACGGTGAGCCTGTCATTGTGAGCCTTTATGCCGACAGGTCACAAATTGAGGAATATGATCCAGCCGCTGCTGCCAAAGGGGAAGATGTCAGGATTCCGTTGTATCCGGCAATCATTCCGGAACCGCAGATTCCGGAAGGCAATGCGGAGATAAATGCATATGTGCCGAAACAATACGTACTTTCGGAGACTGCTCTCGACAAGGCTCTGGCACAGACGGAGGCCGGAGACAGGTCATGCAGTCCGGAGATCCGTCCGCTCAGGCAGATTGCGTCTGATTGTATTATAAGGTCATTGTCCGATGCCGGATATGCAGTTGACATCCCGTCGGAGAGTCCCGTTGTCGAATTCAGCAGGATTACCGGTATGTATGTGCCGCTCAAATGACGGTGCGGCTTCTTTTACCTGATTAACTAATTAAATAATTGTCAAGATGAAGAACTTAACTTGTCGTGCGCCCTTTATTGCGGCGTCGCTTGCGGTCGTCCTCATGGCCTGCAGCGAAACGGATGAAAAACAATCAGCTAAGGTAAATTCCTTGAGTTTCAGCGAAAATGAACTCGTAATGGATATCGGGGAAAGCACCAGGCTGGATCTGATGGTTACACCTTCGGATGCGGTTTATGATGAGGTCATCTGGATATCCGGAGAGGAATCCGTAGCCACGGTGGACAATGAAGGGGTTGTGACTGCCCTGACTCAGGGTGAATCGGTGATTACCGCAAGGGTGGACAATGTGATGGCCCAATGTCTCGTCACTGTTGTCAAACCGGAGGTGACGGGTATTTCTATAGAACCGTCTTCACTGGAACTTCAGATAGACCAGTCGGCTACATTGACTGCAACCGTCACCCCGGACAATGTTCCGGATGTGGTTCTCGTATGGGAGAGTTCGGATGCTTCTGTCGTCAATGTCAGCCAGACCGGTGAGGTAAGGGCAAACCGTGACGGCAAAGCAGAGGTTACCGTTTCATGCGGTACTGTTTCGGCAAAGTGTGTTGTGACGGTATATCCTGTTGAGGCTGAGTCGGTGACGTTGAACAAAAATGAACTTACGCTTGAAGAAGGGGATACAGAGAGGCTTGTTGCCACAGTAGGGCCCGTAAATACCACCTATAAGGATGTTACATGGTCCAGTTCTGACAATTCAGTAGCGACTGTTGACGGCAACGGCAATGTGACTGCCGTCATGCAGGGCAGTGCGGAAATATCTGCCACCTGTGGTGAGGCCACAGGAATATGCAGTGTGACTGTCACCGCCCAGTCTACTCCGAGATATTCACTCGGTGACATAATTGAAATTGACGGCAAGAAGGGTTTTGTGTTCCATGTGACTGACAATGGAAAGCATGGCAAGATAATGTCTCTGGATGCGGCTGACCCGTTCGGTTCCCTGCGGTGGAGCACGGAGACCGAACTGGTCGGGGCGTCGAGCCTAACTGACGGCAAGGCCAATACGGACAAGATAAGGTCCATGCCTAATTACCCTGATGCCTATCCTGCATTTAAATGGATTGACGACAATTATGGTACGGACTGGTATCTGCCTGCCCAGGACGAACTTGTTGAATATTACAAGAATTACAATACATTGAATTTAATGCTTGGAAGCCAGGGCATATCCCTGCAGTCCGGAATGGACACCTCTACAGAGAAGGGCGCCACTGAATATGTGTATATGTGGGGTGATCTTGCAGGCGGCTACGACCTTTATCATCAGCCTAAATCGGACATGTTATGGAGTTTCAAGGCTGTCCGTCAATTCTGATGCGTATATGAAACGGTTTCTGCCGATTTTTTTCCTGCTGCCGCTTTTTGCGGCGGCAGGATGTGAAGAAAAAGAGGAACTTTTGCCTGAGATAATTTTTGATGACTATGCCCCGTTCTCACCGGAAGGCGGAGAGTTCAGCATAGGATTTTCCATTGTCAATGCCTTTGAATACGGGATCATGAGATGCTCGGCGCAGGCCGATTGGGTGGATGATATCCTGTGCGGTGACGGCAGCATTTCCTTCAGCCTTGAGAGAAATACGGGAAAATCATCCAGAACGGCCGTATTTACTGTCACATACCCGGAATGTGCCGATATCTCCCTTGAGATATGTCAGGAAGCTTACGACCAGTCGGGAGGGATGAAAATAGACATATCAGTGGAAATGTCCGGCAACCGGAGCGTATCGGTCTCATACTGTCCGTTTGATCCTGACGAGACATATTTTACCGGATGTACGCTCAAATCGGACATTCTTTCATACGGTAGCACTGACGCATTCATGCGTTCCATTGTGGCACAGATGGAAGAGGAGGCCGAGGCTTCCGGCCTGCGTCCCAATGCCGTGATCAGGAAGTATGTGGTTTCCGGTGATTCCAGACGGACTTTTGACGGGCTGTTTCCGAAGACCGATTATTATGCATTTGCGTTTTCTCTTGATACGGACGGCTCTTTCGGTGACAATTTTACCTATGAGGAGTTCAGCAGCGGGTCATTTGATTACCCCGATGCCGGTTTTGATTTCGAAACTGTCTCATCCACGCAGTCCTCGGTGAGAATAATCTGTACTCCGGAACTGGTCTCGGTGCCATACTGCATTTCCGTGATCCCGACAGATGAATATGAGTCAACAATGGGGTCTGACGACATGCTTATGGCTTCTGAAATCCAGAAGTATCAGAATCTCATAGATTACTATGCCTCGTTCGGCATAGCATCCACATTTGAGGATTTCACGGTCACGGGAGAGACGGACGAGACATATTCCGGTCTCCTTCCGGGACGCAGTTATTACGTGTATGCCTTCGGCCTTGATGCCGGTGGATGGCCGATGACCCCTCTCAGCAAGAAAGAGGTCAGGACAAGGGAGGTAGAGATCACTGATGACTGTACTTTTTCCCTGTCCTTTTCTGATGTGAGGTCACAATCCTTTGACGTTACCGTCGTGCCGTCTGATCCGGATACGCGGTATTATGTCTATTTGGCCGATGCACATATTCTTGATGATAATTCTCCGGAGGATGTGGCTGCACTTCTCATAAATATGGCAACGGCCGACGGTGTGGACTGGGCTGACACCCCGCTCATCCGTACTGGTACGAGGACACTGGATACGTATGATGATCTGAATGCATCACAATTACAGGCTGACAGTGAATATGTTGTCTTTGTCTTCGGTGTCTCTGTCTCCGGAGACCGTACCACCGGTGTCGGTTGTGCCACATGCAGGACCGCCTCAGTGGAAATGTCTGACATGGAAATAGATTTTGAAGTATGTGGCATCAGGCCGGGCAGCGCCACAGTGACATTCATGCCGACATCCGGAGAGACTTATTTTTATGGTTGTGTCGAAACCGGCGTGATGGAGGGGTATGCTTCAGATGAGTCCTTCATTTCGGCGATGATCGACGAGGCGATGATGTACGGGGCATTCATCCCCGTAAGCGGAGAGCATACAGTCGTCTATGGCGGAGATCTTCTCAGACCGGAGAAGTCCTATACTGTCTATGCTTTCGGCTATTCCGGAGGTGTTTCAACCCGATTGTTTACGGACCGGTTTATGACCCCGGCCAGGGAATTTTCGGCTGCTTCGGTGAATATCACCTGGTCGATACGAGACGGGAATGAACTTTACAGAGCTGATCCCGTAGCCAACTATTCATTCATGGACAAGGCTGCAGTCACTTTCCATATCAGTCCGTCAGGTGCCTCGTCGTGGTATTTTTCCGGTTTCGGAAACAGCATGAGTTATCTGGAAGCCCTTGACGTAGAAGAACTCCTGTATATGATTTCCACCAGTGGAAGGTCAAATTACAATGCCCGTGAAGTTTCCTATGCAGTAAATTGGAACACCACTCTCTGCGGGGCCGGTTATGGCATGGATGAATCAGGGAATGAAGGGCGGCCGGTGATGGTGGAAGTGCATGTGCCTCCCGCAGGCGGATATATACAGAGTAATTATTGATTGTCGGACTTGTAAATGAAAAATATACAGCAGATGAAAAGATTATTTATACATGTTATTGCAATTCTTTCGGCTGTCGCCGTTGTCGGGTGTTCTCAGGAAGAACTGTCTCCCGTGCTTGTGATAGAGAATCCGGAGCCTCTTGCATTCAATTGCGGAGAAGGAGTGATAAGATATGAGGTTCAGAATGCCGCCCGCGGCATTTCCATAAATGCAGTTTCCGACAGGGACTGGATCGGAAACTTTGATTATTCGGTTGACGGGGAAATCCGTTTTTCTGTGGAGGACAATTCAGGAGGGGTGCGCAATGCAAATGTCACGGTGACCTACGGGCCGGCGGATCCTGTGATTGTCACCATACGGCAGCTTACCGTGGCAGAAGCCGGTGCGGCGAGGATAGGGATCATTACTCAGGGACCATTTACGGCCGGTGCGGAAGGAGGAGAGATTGTGCTGGAATATGAGATTGAGAATCATGTTCCCGGACAGGAGATAACCGCTTCAAGCGATTCAAAATGGGCATCCCATTTTGAATATCCTGAATATGGCCGCATACTGGTCTTCCCGGAGGCCAATTTCTATGCCGAAGAAAGGAAGGCAGTGCTGACTTTGAGTTATCCCAAGGCTGATGACATCACTGTGGAAATCGTCCAGAAGGCCTCTGAGTCCACAGAAGATCCGTTTTTCATAAATGTGACCGGGGTCTCTGAGGTTGAGGCCACGGTTTCATGGTTTCCTGCTGACAAGGAAATGACTTATGTAAACGGCCTCACATTCAAAAGCGCTCTTGATGCCTATGACGGTGATTATGAAAAGTATATAGAGGATGATGTCGAATATCTCAAGGGCAGGGCAGAGGCTGCCGGGATCTCGCTTTCTGATTACCTTAAGCAGGTACTGCAGACAGGAGACAAAGGTGTGAAATGGTCGGCTCTCGAACCTGCCACGGAATATTGTGCCTATGCTTATGGCCTTTCTTCCGATGGTACTGTCACAAGCAGGATGGTGGTGGCGCGCTTCACCACCAAGAGTCCAGAGCAGCTGGATTGCAACTTTTCTTTTGAACTGGAAAGCAGCACGGCATCGGAACTGTCTGTCAAGGTCTTGCCGGACAACAGCAGTGTCAGGTATTATGCGGGAATAATCTCGAAGGCCGACTATGAGACTGCAGGGAGTGACCAGGCCATCATTGACAAGATAGTGGATTACATTGATGAGGAAATATGGTTCAATTCCTTGTATCAGATATGGAAGCAATGGTCTGACTTCACCGAGGCCGGAGCCAGCGTGGTTTCCGCCGAAAAATTGTTTTCCGATACTGAATATTACGCCTATGCATTCGGCCTGGAGGAACAGGGGCTGGTCACTACCACATTCCAGAAGGATCTTTTCAGGACAGCGCCTCTTGAAGTCACGGATGACTGTACATTTGAGATAAGTTCGGAAGTGTCCACCTCTTATATGGCTGACTTCGTCATACGTCCGAGCAATCCGGATACGAAATATTATGTCTCCTGCCTCACCACCGATTATGTCCTTTCATATTCAATGGAGGATCTTGCCACCATATTGATCAATGAAGCTGATCTTTACGGATACGATTGGGCGAACGGCCAATATACATTTTCCGGAGAGCAGCATCTGAATTCTTACGGTGACTTGGGCATCATGCCCCTGGCTCCGTCTTCCAATTATACTCTGGTGCTGTTCGGGACCGATGCGGACGGAAACAGGACCACGGAAGTCTTTACCGAACAGTTCAGGACACAGGTGCTTGTTCCTTCGGACATGACATTCGGCCTTGGTGTCACCGATGTCAGCACATCCGCTGTCACACTCACTTGCGAGCCCTCAAGGGACGATGAACTGTATGTGCTGGGCTGCATGCCGGTAAGCCGTTATCAGGATTATGGTTCGGATGAGGCTGCCATATCGGCTGTGGTGGAATATTGGAGCAACAGCAGCATGTACAGGGTGACCCGCTCAGGACAGCAGAACCTTACTGCCGACATTGACATTTTCTATGACAGGATACAGCCGGACACCGATTATTATGTATTTGCATTCGGATATATGGGAGCGGTCACCACCGGTATTACCAAGATGCGCTTTACGACTCCGGCATCAGATGTCCCTGTCAGCGACGCGTCTGTCGGCATATCGTATGAGATACTTGACGGTGACGCGCTTGTAATAGAGGATCCTTATACTTATCCTCCTGCCTCCTGGAGCGGGGTGGCCGCTGCAAAATTCACCATATCCCCAGGTGAAGGTACGGCGGGCTGGTATTTTGTCACGTTCACCAACAGTTTCGGAGAGATTTACATGATGCCGACGGATGAACTGATCGAAAATGTGAAGAGGTATGGAAGTTATAACAAGCGTGAGGCATTGGTGAAGATGAACTGGTATTCCAGCATTGTTGCCGTGGCAGTTCCGGAAGATGCTGACGGAGTCTATGGCAAGCCTGTGATAGTTGAAGTCGTTGCCTCTTATCCTGGAGCGTATGCAGTTCAGGACATGCCGGAAATGCGTCCTCTTGTCATTGAAAATCCTGACTTGACGCCGAAGAAGTGCGACCTTGTTCAGGGAGAATTTATTCTTAAGGGATATGAAAATGCCCTGAAGGAAGATTTTGACAGCAGGTTCGACGTTACCCGGAGGCCGGCAGGCCTGTCCGGAAAGCCTGCACGCAGGATTTATGGCATTGACACAATGTCCCGGCCGGTTTCTTCCTTGCGGTAGAATGATGCCACGGGAAGGAGCGCTATGAGGTAGCCTATTGTTGCCACACCTGCGGCGGTGATGAGGACATCCTTCCAGGAAATGATGACCGGATATGCCTGGATAATGAAGTTCCCCGGCATCTTGATGAAGCCGAAGTACTGCTGCAGGAGGGCGAACCCCACCCCCAGAACAAGTCCCGCAGCCATTCCGAGAAGGGAGATCATCCAGCCTTCAAGAACGAATGTCCGTTTGAGAAGGCTGTCGGTGGCTCCCATGCTCCGGAATGTCGTTATGTCCCCGCGCTTTTCTATGATGAGCATTGAGAGTGAACCGAAGATATTGAATGCAATGATGATGATGACGAATATCAGGATAAGGTAGATGGATGCCTTCTCATATTTCATCATTTTATACAGGGCCGTGTTCTGTTCGAAGCGGTCGCTGACATTGAATGAAGGGCCGAGTCTTTCCTCAATGCCTTTCTTCACCCTTTTTATCTCCTTGGAGGAGGCACCGGTCATCCTCAGTTCCACGGCCGAGACTTCGTCGTCATATTCAAGGAGCTCCCTCATCTTTTCGATGGGGACTATCAGCAGTTCGTTGTCTATTTCGTTGTTTATGGAAAATATTCCTGACGGATACACCTTTACAGATTCTATGGATGCAGCAGGGTTGGACAGGGATATGTTGCGGGTCCTTGACGGGAAATACATTTCCACCGGGGCAATGAATTTCGGATTGATGCCGAGATTGTAGGCAAGTCCTGCGCCGACTACGGCCTGGGACACATCCCCGCGGTGAAGGGAAAATTCCCCTCTCCTGATGTGATCTTTCAGAGGGGATTCCTCCTCGTATATCGTGTCCACGCCCTTTGCCTTTGCCACGCTCTGTCTGCCGTCATAGCTGATGAACACATTTTCCTGAAGTACGGTGCACATGCTTCTGACGGATTCCTGTTCATAGATCCAGTCATAGACCTCTCCTTCCGGGACAAATGTTTTTCCTTCTGCAGGCGTGATGAGCAGCTCCGGCTCCACATTGCCGAGCATGGATTTCACTATCGAGTCAAACCCGTTGTAGACGGAAAGGATTATGATAAGTGCAGCTGTGCCTATGGCCATGCCGACGGCACTTATTGCCGAGATTATGTTTATCACATTGTGTGATTTCCTGGCAAAAAGATACCGTCCGGCTATGAACAGAGGCAGATTCATTTTTTAAGCAGCTCTTCTATGTGTTCCACATAGTCGAGGGAGTTGTCAAGGAAAAAGGAGATTTCAGGTACGATCCTGAGCTGCTTGGCAACTCTGTTGCCGAGTTCTCCCCTGAGTGTGCGGGCATTTTCCTCGAGTATTCCCATCACTTTCTCCGCTTTCTCTGACGGGAAAATGCTCACATATATTCTGGCTACGGACAGGTCCGGGCTGACTTTCACTCCGCTGACAGACACCAGGGCGCCGTCAAACATGGCCATGCCCTTGCTGCGGATGATCTCGGCGATGTCGCGCTGGAGTTCCTTGGCGACCTTCAGTTGTCTTGTTGATTCCTGTTCCATTTTCTTGTTTCTTTTTTGTGATAACGGCGTTGGACTTCACTTCCTGATGTCCTCACATTTATTTCAATTTTATGATGAAATAGTTCTTCTTGCCTTTCTGGGCGAGGATGTATTTGCCGTTGAGGACTGACTCGCTGCCGATCATGGCATTGATGTCGGACACTTTCTCCTTGTCGATGCTCACTCCGCCGGCCAGCACCATCTTGCGGCACTCTCCCTTTGAAGGGAATATGGAGGTTTCGACTGCCAGAAGTTCGAGAATGTTCATCGGAAGCCTGTCGGCTGCGACCTCAAATGTAGGCACGCCTTCGAACACCTGCAGGAAGGTCTTCTCGTCAAGCTTCTTCAGCGCATCGGAAGTGGCATTCCCGAAGAGCATTTCAGAGGCTGCGACGGCATTGTTGTATTCGCTTTCTCCATGCACCATGACCGTAATTTCCTTTGCAAGCAGCTTCTGCAGCTTCCTCATGTGCGGAGCCTCGGCGTGTTCCGCTATGGCAGCCTCGATTTCTTCACGGCTGAGCATGGTGAAGATCTTGATGTACCTCGCCGCATCCTCGTCCGACACATTCAGCCAGAACTGGTAGAACTGGTAAGGGGATGTCCTCTCAGGGTCAAGCCAGATGTTGCCTTTCTCAGTCTTTCCGAACTTGCCTCCGTCAGCCTTTGTGATGAGCGGGCAGGTGAGGGCGTAGGCTTCCTTGCCGAGAATCCTGCGTATGAGCTCGCTTCCCGTGGTGATGTTGCCCCACTGGTCGCTTCCTCCCATCTGCAGGGTGCATCCCTTGTGCTCATAGAGCCAGAGGTAGTCGTAGCCCTGGAGAAGCTGGTATGTGAATTCAGTGAATGACATGCCTTCGCGGGACTCCGAAGAAAGCCTCTTCTTCACCGAATCTTTCGCCATCATAT
>JADIMO010000126.1 GCA_017694755.1 Candidatus Cryptobacteroides merdavium | reverse complement strand
ACTCGGCATCCTTTCCGGAGCCAATGTGGTGATGCCCAACCTCACCCCCGCCGGTGTTCGCCACAGGTATTCCCTCTATGACAACAAGGCCTCAACAGGAGCGGAGGCAGCCGAAGGACTCGCAAAACTGGAAGCGTCACTAAAACGCATCGGATACAGAATCACGATAGACAGGGGAGATTTTTCCGGCAGGCTCACCCGGCAATCTCTATGACACCTCTCCGGTCCATCCATGCAATTTTCTGTAATACAGACAACTGCAGAACACTAACGCTCTGAGCCGATCCATGTCCATTTGTGCCATATATATTCCAACGGTCCCTGGCGATGGCGGGAAAGCCACCATCTGCAGAAAAGAAGCTGCAGGATGAAGACGGCAATACCGATGAGAAGGCTGAGAGTATAGCCGCAATGCGGGGCAATGTACAGTCCGAACGGAAAATACACCAAGGCGCCGATCACAGACTGGCTTATGTAATTGGTCAGGCTCATCCTCCCGTAAAAACGCAGTCCGGAAACGGCTCGGCTGAACCCGGCATTCCGATAAAGCAGCACAAATGACGAAACAAGCACAAAAGTGAAAGCCAGCTTCTGCCACATGTCAAAAGCGGTACCGGCAGTCTGCCGGACTATCTCCGGGCCCTGCATGATGAGTTCTTTCAATGTATAAAGCGGGGCAAAGAGGACAGCAGAAACCGCAAGGGTCCTTACCCAGAATTCCCTGTTCCCGGCATTGTCGGCAAAGCGCTGCTTCCGTCCGAGCCAGAACCCGAGCAGGAACAGCCCGGCAGTCTGGAAGAAACGCCCTGCATTGACAGCCCACAACAAGCTGGCCTTCTGTCCTAAAGTGATGTTGCAGAGGATGAAATCCCAGAAGTTCCCCGACTTGGTGACTTCTGCGACCTGAGCATACATCTCGCCCACCTTCAGGTCCGGGAGATGGTGCGCCGGATTCACAAGAGATGCAATATAATGGAACCATTCCACCGGCTGCAAGAGGAAAAGCACGGCAAGGATGAGCACAGCCCTGTCGCTCCAATGGCGCACAAGGAAAAGCAACAGTCCCACCACGGTGAAAAGCAGCAGCACATCCCCTGCAGGGAAAAATGCGGCGTCCAGAGTCGCAAAACCGGCAAGCAGCACCAGCCTCCACAGGAAACGCCAGCCGAAATCCTTTCCCTTTTTCCTCTGCCCGTCCATCTGCAGAAAGAATGTAAAGCCGAAAAGCAGCGAGAAAATCGCATAGGCCTTACCGGCAAACAGGGTAAACACCGCATTAAATACCCCCTGGTCCAATGCCGCCAGCCATGCCGGCTGATTTTCCGGATAAACCGGAAATATGAAATGTTCCAGATTGTGCACCAGCACTATGGCCAGCACCGCAAAGCCCCGCAATGCATCCACCACATCGATACGGGCCTTCTGAGCCGCAATTTTTTCCATCATCCTGCCGTAAATTCATTCAAAATGCTGCAAATATATGTTATACCGCAACTTTGACAAAACTGCATACCGTATTCTTTTTGCATTTTCCGGAAAGAATTTTTCTTTATCCGGACATAAAAATAGCCAAATTCAATGACAACTCTTGCCTTTATGATAATTTTTCCGCAGATTTTGTGTAAATTTGGTTTATTTGTCGGGAAACCGGCGGAAAATGAAAATCAGAAAGACCATAATGGACAATAAAAGGATGACAGACGGCGGGGGATACAATCCGGAATCGGACAAGGCGGATGAATTCATCTGCGACAGGGAGATAGTTCAGACGATGGAGTATACGCAGGCGCACAGGGACGATGCGGAGCTGGCGGAAAAGATAATCGAAAAGGCGGCGCAATGCAAGGGGCTGACACACAGGGAGGCTGCGGTGCTGATGGAATGCACCGGGGCCGACATCACGGAAAAGATATTCAGGCTGGCAAGGGAAATCAAGAAAAAACTGTACGGCAACAGGATAGTGATGTTCGCCCCGCTTTATCTTTCGGACTGGTGCATAAACGGATGCGTATATTGCCCATACCATGCAAAGAACAGGCACATTCCGCGCAGGAAGCTGTCACAGGAGGAAATAAGGAGAGAGGTCACGGCGCTTCAGGACATGGGACACAAGAGGCTGGCGATAGAATCAGGAGAAGACCCGGTCCATAACCCCATTGAGTATATATTGGAGTCCATCAGGACAATATACGGCACACACCACCGCAACGGCGCCATCCGCAGGGTGAATGTCAACATAGCGGCAACGACGGTGGAGAACTACCGCAGGCTGAAGGAGGCCGGCATCGGGACCTACATCCTGTTCCAGGAAACATACAACAGGAAAAATTACGAGGCCCTGCATCCGACCGGGCCGAAAAGTGACTATGCCTGGCATACGGAGGCAATGGACAGGGCCATGCAGGGAGGAATAGACGATGTGGGCATCGGCGTGCTTTTCGGACTTGACACATGGCGCTATGACCTGATAGGGCTGCTCATGCATGCGGAACATCTTGAGGCGAGATTCGGAGTTGGGCCGCACACCATAAGCGTACCGAGGATATGCCCTGCCGACGACATAGACACAAAGGACTTTCCGAATGCGGTGCCGGACGATGTATTCTGCCGGATAGTGGCTGTCATCAGACTTGCAGTGCCTTACACCGGGATGATAATCTCGACAAGGGAGTCTGAAAAGGTGAGGGCGAAGGTGCTGGAGCTCGGGATTTCGCAGATCAGCGGAGGGTCGAGGACAAGCGTGGGAGGATATGCCGGAGAGAGTGCCGCCGACACCGCCCAGTTCGACATAAGCGACAGGAGAAGCCTTGATGAAGTGGTGGGGTGGCTGCTGGATCTGGGGCATATACCAAGCTTCTGTACGGCATGTTACCGGGAGGGGCGCACAGGGGACCGCTTCATGTCCCTGGTCAAGAGAGGAAAGATTGCGGACTGCTGCCAGCCCAATGCGCTGATGACGCTCATGGAATACCTGCAGGACTATGCCTCGCCGCAGACAAGGGCAAAAGGCATGGAGGCTATCAAAAGGGAACTTGAAAACATCGGAAGCGACAAGGTGCGGGAACTGACTGTCCGGCATCTCAAGGAGATAGAGGACGGAAAAAGGGACTTCCGTTTTTGACACCAAAATATGAGTTCGATGAAATTCAATTGAATTGAATTTCATCGAACAACCAATTAAGGAGCAGGATGTAATCCTGCGACAGTCCTCCCGGAGAGGGAGGAATAAGGAGGGTGACGCCCCTTAATAAGGGGCTGTCGCGAAGCGACTGGGGATTAAGACAAATGGATTTCGAAGAAATCCTTAACGACGGTTCGACGAATTCCCTGGGGGCGAGTATAATCAATTCGTCGAACTGACGTTAATAAAAATGAACAGTACACCTCAGTCCGAAAGGCTGCACATAGGAATTTTCGGAAAACGCAACAGCGGGAAGTCAAGCCTCATGAATGCAATCACAGGGCAGACCGCATCGCTTGTGTCGGATGTGCCGGGGACGACAGCGGACCCTGTAAGGAAGGCAATGGAAATCCCGGCCATAGGACCATGCCTGTTCATCGACACCGCAGGCTTTGACGACGATGCCGAAGGGCTCGGCAAAATGCGTGTGAACCGGACAATGAAGGCGCTGGAAGACACGGACATTGCCATCCTCATGTTCAGGGACTGCGACGACACCGAAAAGGAATGGTTCAAAATACTGAAAGACAGAAAAATTCCCGTCATCCCTGTCTTGAACATCTTCCATGAAAGAGAAAAATCTCTCTCTGACAATAACGGAAGCCACAAGGAGTCATCCCAAGAGCGGTTAAGGGATTTTAACGATCATACCGGCCGGACAGCCACAATTAATGAAATGACCGGTGAAAAACCGGTGGAAGTGAACGCTGAAACAGGAGAAAATGTCCAGGCCATATTCAACTCCATCCTCAGAAAGCTTCCGGAAAATTATGGCACGCACACCATCACCGGGAATCTGGTCAAGGAAGGCGACACCGTGATGCTGGTGATGCCGCAGGACAGCCAGGCCCCGAAAGGAAGGCTCATCCTGCCGCAGGTACAGACCATCCGTGAACTCCTGGACAGGAGATGCACCGTCGTGAACTGTACGCCGGACAGGATAAGGGAAACATTGCAGGCCCTTTCTTCTCCTCCGCAGCTGATAATCACAGACTCACAGGCATTCTCCGAAGCATGGTCCGCCAAGCCGGAAGAAAGCAGGCTCACTTCATTTTCGATACTTTTCGCCGGTTACAAAGGTGACATCTCCGCATTCATGGACGGGACCGGGGCACTTGACAGGCTGACTGAAGATTCCCGCGTACTTATTGCCGAAGCCTGTACACACGCTCCTGCCACAGAAGACATAGGCAGGGTAAAGATTCCGCGGATGCTGAGGCAGCGCATAGGACAGGGCCTCAGAATCGACATTGTATCCGGAACCGATTTCCCGGAAGATCTTTCCGGATATGATCTCATCATCCATTGCGGTGCATGCATGTTCAACCGCAGATATGTCCTCAACCGCATTGCTTCAGCCCGCAGCCGGCACATCCCCATCACAAACTACGGCCTGACGATCGCCTGGGCCAAAGGCATACTCGACAAGGTGGCCATCCCGGATCAGAAGCAATGACATCAGCATTCCTTAACCGGCATTCCGGACTATTCCGGGACAGGAAAGGACAGCAGACCAATGACCTGACAGCGGCAGGACAAGGAAAGAAGCCTTATTCCAGTTCGTCCAGAATCCTCCGCACATCCACAGGCTGAAGTCGGCCATAGACCTTCTCGCCGATCATCACCACCGGGGCAAGGCCGCAGGCGCCCACGCAGCGGAGGCAGTCGAGGGAGAATTTCCCGTCAGGGGTGGTCTCGCCGACATCTATGCCAAGCACACGCTTGAACTCTTCCAGAAGCTTTTCCGAGCCTCGCACATAACAGGCGGTGCCCATACATACGGAAATCGGATATTTTCCCTTGGCCGTCATGGTGAAGAAGGCATAGAATGTCACCACACCGTAGACCTTCGACACGGGTATATTGAGGCGGTGCGCTATCATGCGCTGCATTTCCTCAGGGAGATAGCCCATCAGATGCTGGGCCTCATGAAGTATGTTTATCAGTTCTCCCGGATTGTCGCCATGGCTCTCGCAAATGGCATTGACCTTTTCTGCGACATCGCAAGGAAGTTTTATATCGGGCATAGATATCTATCTTTTATAATTCCACTTAAATGAACATCAGTCCGACGGATTTTCCGACATAAGGAGAAGCGCCGGACTGAACATGAACCGGCATCACATTGACCTGTTGAAATAATGCGTATGAAGGAGGTGTTCGGCCCTTTCGCTGAGAGGCTTGCCGAGATATTCCTTATACAGGGTCTGGATGAACGGATTGTCATGCGATTTCCGGAGTGTCTTGCCTGCATCCTCCCGGTAAAGGGCATTGGCCCGTGCATAGAGCACATCGGAATTGCCGTGATGCAGCGGCTGTCCTCCCCCACCTATGCATCCGCCCGGACAGGCCATGATCTCTATGGCATGATATTCATTGCGCCCGTGCCGGATGTCCTCCAGAAGATGGCGGGCGTTGCCGAGGCCGTGCGCGATGCCCACCTTGAGTTCAAAGCCGCCAAGATCCAGGACTGCCCTTCTGACTCCCTTCATTCCCCTGACTGCCTGGAAATTGACATCCTTCAGGAATTTGCCGGTATAGAGTTCATACACTGTCCTGAGTGCGGCTTCCATCACACCGCCGGTGGTGCCGAATATGACACCCGCTCCCGTGGAGGCTCCCAGAGGCTGGTCGAAATCCATGTCAGGAAGGAGGGAGAAGCTGATGTTGGCCCTCTTTATCAGACGCGCAAGCTCCCTCGTGGAAATGGAATAGTCCACATCCGGATTGCCGTTTGTCTTGAATTCCTCTCTGTCACATTCGTATTTCTTTGCAAGGCATGGCATTATGGACACAACTACAAGGCGTTCGCGTGGAATGCCCATCTTTTCAGCCCACCATGTCTTGGCTATGGAGCCGAACATCTGCTGAGGGGAACGCGCAGTGGACGGGATGTCAAGCAGGTCAGGGAACTGGTGCTCGAAGAAATTCACCCAGGCCGGACAGCATGAGGTAAGTATCGGCAGGCGTACGGAAGTGTCTCCTTCCAGATACCTGGTAAGACGGCTGAGCATTTCGGCCCCTTCTTCCATTATGGTGAGGTCTGCGGCAAAATCAGTGTCGAACACATAGTCGAATCCGAGTTCCCTCAGCGCAGCCACCATCTTCCCTGTGACAAGGGTTCCTGGCGGAAGCCCGAATTCCTCCCCTATTGCGGCCCTCACGGCAGGAGCAGTCTGCACAATGACCACCTTGTCCGGGTCGGCGAGGTCTTCTACAAGCCTGTTGGTATGGTCCCTCTCCGTAAGCGCCCCCACGGGACAGACCGCCACGCATTGTCCGCAATAGGTACATTCGCTGTCCGACATCATCTTGTCAAATGCCGGGGCGATGGTGGTGTTGAAGCCCCTCCTGATGGCCCCGAGCGCCCCGACCGTCTGGACCTCGTTGCACACGCTCTCGCATCTGCGGCAGAATATGCACTTGTCCATGTTGCGGACTATCGATGCCGTCACCTCCCTCTTGCGCGGGGAAAGCTCCCCGCCATTAAATGGCATTTCCCTTATGTTGAAACGCAGGGCTAGATTCTGCAGTTCGCAGTTGCCGGCCTTCGGGCAGGTCAGGCATTCGTTGGGGTGGTCCGAAAGTATGAGTTCGGCGACTATCTTGCGGGCGTTCATCACCCTGAGGGTGCTCGTGCGCACCACCATGCCTTCGGTGCAGCTGGTGGCACAGGCCGGGGCAAGGTTGCGCCTTCCTTCCACCTCCACGACACAGATGCGGCAGGAGGCAGGATTGTTCTTTATGCAGGTGCCCTTGAGGTCAATATGACAAAGGGTAGGAATGTCTATGCCTATCTTCCGGGCAGCTTCCAGAATGGTTGTCCCTTCAGGAACTGTCACGAAATGATGGTCTATCTGGAGAGTTATCTGTCTTTCATCCATATACTGATTCTTTTTTATTCTTGTCCCGGATAATCATTTTACCGATATGGCCTTGAACTTGCACCGGGCCATGCACATCCCGCATTTGATGCATTTGGCAGGATTGATGATGTGCGGCTTCCGGACATCCCCGATTATGGCATCCGCAGGACAGTTCTTTGCACACAGATGACATCCGATGCACAGGGATGGGTCTATGAAATAGGTCAGCAGGGCCTTGCATTGCTTTGCCCGGCACCTGTGGTCCCGCACATGCTCCAGATATTCGTCATAGAAATGGTTCAGGGTGGAAAGGACCGGATTCGGCGATGTCTGTCCCAGGCCGCAGAGAGCCGTGTCCTTTATCACCGTTCCGAGGGTGGAGAGGGTCTTCAGGTCTTCCAGGGTGCCGCGGCCTTCGGTTATCTTGTTGAGGGTTTCCAGAAGCCGCTTGTTTCCGATACGGCACGGCGTGCATTTCCCGCAGGATTCCTCCACGGTGAAGTCAAGATAGAACCTCGCCACCGACACCATGCAGTCATCTTCATCCATGACTATCATTCCTCCGGAGCCCATCATGGAGCCTTCCGCAAGCAGATTGTCGAAATCTATCGGGATGTCGAGATGCTTTTCCGTGAGGCAGCCGCCGGAAGGACCTCCGGTCTGGACAGCCTTGAACTTCTTGCCGCCCTTTATGCCACCGCCGATTTCATATATCACTTCGCGCAGAGTCGTCCCCATCGGCACCTCTATCAGACCCACATTGTTGATCTTGCCTGCTAGGGCGAACACCTTGGTTCCCTTGGACTTCTCTGTCCCGATAGAGGCAAACCAGTCCGCTCCCCTGGTCAGGATGACAGGGATGTTGGCGAATGTCTCCACATTATTTACATTGGTAGGCTTTCCGAGATATCCGGACTCGGCAGGGAACGGAGGCTTCATCGTAGGTTCTCCCCTCTTCCCTTCCATGGAGTGTATCAGGGCAGTTTCCTCTCCGCAAACAAACGCCCCCGCCCCGTAGCGGATCTCGATGTCAAAGCTGAAGCCGCTCCCGAGGATGTTCCCGCCGAGAAGTCCGTACTCCCTGGCCTGTGCGATGGCGGTCTTCAGCCTGTGGATGGCAAGCGGATATTCAGCGCGGATATAAACAAGTCCTTTCGGCGCCCCTATCGAGTAGCCGCAGATGGCCATCGCCTCCACTATCGAATGAGGGTCACCTTCCATGATGGAACGGTCCATGAATGCACCCGGGTCGCCCTCATCGGCATTGCAGACCACATATTTCATGTCGGAAACGCTTTTCCTCGCAAATCCCCATTTCACCCCGGTTGGGAAGCCTCCGCCTCCCCGTCCCCTCAGCCCGGAACGCTTCACCTCTTCTATGACCTCTTCAGGAGAATGTTTCAGAATGCTCGTCGCAAGTGCGAAATACCCGTCCCTCGCTATATATTCCTCAATGTTTTCAGGATCAATGAATCCGCAGTTCCTCAGGGCCACGCGCATCTGCTTGCGGTAGAAGTCCATGTGTTTGGAATCGCTGACGCTCTGCCCGGTCTTCGGGTCCACATAGAGCAGCCGTGCAACCCTTCTGCCCCCGATGATGTGCTCCGATACGATTTCCTCCGCATCATCAGGAGTGACCTGCGTATAGAATGTATTGTCCGGAATTATCTTCACCACCGGGCCCTTTTCACAGAAGCCGAAGCAGCCTGTGGTGACCACATCCACCTTGTCGGCAATCCCCTTTTCCTTCAGTGATTCAGTTATCCGCTCTGCTATTAGGTGGCTTGAAGATGCCTTGCACCCTGTGCCTCCGCATATAAGAACCTGCATTTTTTCGGCCCCGGATTCCAGGCCGCTGCATTGCCCGTCTACGGAACTGTTGCTCTGTTCCCGCAGGAACAGTTTTCTCGCAGCCTGTTTCCTGACGGTGTCCAGATCCCCGATTGTCGTTACTTTCATTCTCAAATTGAATTAGACCGGAAACAAAGATATGAAAAGGTTTTTATTTTACAACATTAAAATCTTTAATTTGCAGACAAAATACAATTAATTTCTTTAATTTCACAAACAGCCCGGGTTACTGCATCTTTATGCCTTACGGTCTATGTCATCTCCAACCGCAACGGCGAAACATAAAAAACAGAAAAAACTGCACCCGTCCCATTGCCACCATGCAGTCTTTTCAATACATTTACCTGGATATGGAAAATTTATGAAAATATGGAAAACAACGGGGAAATCATACTGTACCAGCCTCGCTATATGCCACGAAATGCTGAAAAATCAAACAAGTTTTCTATATTTGCATGATTTTGGGACGAAAATATGCCTGAAGGAATGAAAAGATCCCTGAAAGGCAGAAACGGAGATTAATCATTAACTACACTTAAAATATTCATTATGAGCATCCAACAGGAAAAGATCAAAGAGCTTGTCGAGCGCAGGGCCAAAGCCCGTATGGGAGGTGGCCAGAAGAGGATCGACGCTCAGCATCAGAAAGGGAAATTCACTGCCCGTGAAAGGATTGCAATGCTTCTCGATGAAGGCAGCTTTGAGGAATACGACATGTTCGTGCAGCACCGTTGCACCAACTTCGGCATGGAAAAGACCAAGTTTGACGGTGACGGCGTAGTAACAGGCCAGGGCACCATCGACGGAAGGCTTGTATATGTGTTCGCACAGGACTTCACAGTGTCCGGAGGCTCCCTTTCAGAGACCATGGCACAGAAGATCTGCAAGGTGATGGACATGGCCCTGAAGAACGGGGCTCCATGCATCGGGCTGAACGACTCGGGCGGAGCCCGCATCCAGGAAGGCATCTGCGCACTGGCCGGCTTCGGAGAGATTTTCCAGAGAAACATAATGTCTTCGGGAGTCATCCCGCAGATTTCCGGCATCTTCGGACCTTGCGCCGGCGGAGCGGTCTACTCCCCAGCCCTCACTGACTTCAACATAATGGTGAAAAACACCTCATACATGTTCCTTACAGGCCCGGCGGTGGTCAAGAGCGTGACAGGAGAAGTCGTCACCCAGGAAGAGCTTGGAGGCGCAAGCGTACATGCCACCAAGAGCGGTGTGGCACATTTCGCGGCAGAGAATGAAGAAGAAGGGATACAGCTCATCAAGGACATCCTGAGCTTCATTCCTCAGAACAACATGGAAGAGGCTCCGTTCGTGCCTACAAACGACCCTGTCGGCAGGGTGGATGACAGCCTCAACGACATCATCCCTGACAGCCCGAACAAGCCGTACGACATGTACAAGGTCATCGGCAGCATCGTGGATGACGGGAAATTCCTTGAAATACACAAGAATTACGCAAAGAACATCATCATAGGCTTCGCACACATGAACGGCCGTTCAGTGGGCATCGTGGCCAACCAGCCGAAAATCCTGGCCGGTGTCCTCGACATCAACGCCTCCCGCAAGGCAGCCCGCTTCGTGCGTTTCTGCGACGCCTTCAACATTCCTCTCGTGACACTGGTGGATGTGCCGGGCTTCCTCTGCGGCACCCAGCAGGAATACGGCGGCATCATCGTTCACGGAGCAAAGCTCCTCTACGCATACGGCGAGGCCACAGTTCCTAAAGTGACAGTCACACTCAGGAAGTCATACGGCGGATCCCACATCGTGATGAGCTGCAAACAGCTCCGTGGCGACATCAACTACGCATGGCCATCCGCAAACATAGCAGTCATGGGTGCAGACGGTGCAGTTGAAATCCTCTACTCAAAGGAGATCAAGGCCATCGAAGACCCTGCAGAGAAGGCACGCGTGGCAGAGGAGAAGAAGACCGAATACAACGACCTCTTCTGCAACCCTTACCAGGCTGCAAGCTACGGCTACATTGACGATGTCATCGAGCCGCGCAACACGAGGTTCCGTGTGATCCGCGCCCTTGAGCAGCTTGCCGGCAAGAAGGTGGTGAATCCAGCCAAGAAGCACGACAACCTGCCTCTGTAGGAAAATCTGGCGGGGCAGGCCAGCTGCCTCGCCATCAGAACATAAAACACAGGACAGACATGAACGAATTGACACCTGACAAGGCTTTCGAGATTGCCGCTTCCCTTGACAGGGGAATAGGCGGAGAAATCTGCGCAGCCATCGCAATGGCACTTGACAGCTGCATGGACGGCGGAGTCCACGACCAGGAAAGCTTCGTCATCACGATAAAGCCGAAGGAAACCCCGTGGACATCAAGGTATGCCACATTGCGCCAGCTTCCGGAAAGGAAGAAATGACATTCCATGGGCAGTCCCGGAAAATCTCCGGTCTGCCATAAGGGACATTCAGAAACCGAACAAAAACTGAAGAAATGAAACAATATAATTTCAAGATCAACGGCAACGAATACAATGTGACCATCAATTCCGTAGACGGAAATGTAGCCGATGTCACAGTCGTAGCCAACTATAAGGTAGAAATCGGCGGCCAGACCGCAGTTTCAGTACAGAACACCGCTCCGGCCCAGACAGCGGCTCCCGCTCCGGCCCCACAGCCGGCTCCGGCTCCAGCTCCGGCAGCATCAGGTGCAGGCAAGCCTGTCACTTCCCCTCTTCCGGGTGTGATCGTGGAGATCTCCGTAAAGGTGGGCGATGCAGTGAAGGCCGGACAGCAGGTGGCAGTCCTTGAAGCCATGAAGATGGAGAACGCCATCGAAGCCGACCACGCCGGCACCGTGACAGCCATCCATGTGAACAAGGGCGACTCCGTGCTTGAAGGCGCCCCTATCGTCACAATAGGCTGAAAACCTTGACATATTTACAGACTGAATACAAAAGCATTCAACCGCCGCTGTATTCAGTCTGTTTTCATTAACAATCACGGGAAAGGAAAAGAAAGAAAGAAACCTGTCACTCCCCATCTCCTTCCGCGAGGCCGGTCCGCAGGACCGCCACATCAAACGCCTGAGATGACAGCAGACAAAATGAAATATCAGACAGCCGCCCATGTGGCGGCTGTCTTAATTCAAGGATAACTCCGGGAAGCATACACAAAGGCATATTTTCCGACAGACATGCCTGACATTGCATTTTATCTTAATGCAATGATACACAAAATCATGCTTAGGCAATGGAAGGCACCGCATATTTTCAGAAACTGTTTTGACAAATTTCAAAACAGTTTCTAAATTTGTCTTGCGAACATACCTATCCCCATTTTGCCCATGCCAAAATTCCTGTGCCTGCATATCTTGCTGACGGCTGCCGTTGCCGCATTCTCCAATCCTCTTCCGGATACCCTGTCCGCATATGCAACGGACAATCCGGAAAATGCCGTTGCCGTCATGACACCTGAAGACAGGATAAAGACCTATGAACGGTTGGCAAAGGAATCCGACGGGGCGGATGCGGAAAGATACATCGACATGATGATGCAGGCGGCAAAAGAAAGCGGTTCGCATGAAAAGGAAACGGACGCAATGTATCTCATGACATTATTCCGTTATGTAGAAGGCTCGCTCAATGAATTTCTCGACTGTGCGGAAACGCTGAAGCCGGACCTTCTCGAAACCATGGACAACAGGTATGTCTTCATTGAAATGTTTGTCATAAAGAGGCTCCTGTCCGAAGGAAGGAGAATGACGGCGAAGTCTCCCTTATGAAAATGTATCTGTACAGTTCCATGGCAATATGCCACATCTCAATGGGGGACGAAAGCAAGGCCCTTGAATGCCTGAATGCCGCATCATCATGCCTTGACCCGGAAGGGAGCCTTGACAACCAGCAGTTCAACAAGGCATCCGCAATGTATTTCAGGCATCTGGGCGACCATGAAAAGGCTCTGCAGTATGCAAGGGAATGTGTGAAAGCATATTCCGCAGAGAGTCTTGTAACATATTACAACGATGCGCTTGAACTCGAATCGGAGATTCTCGCCGACTCAGGGGATTTCCGTGGGGCATACGAGAATCTCCTCAGGCTGCAGCACAGCCGGGATTCCCTTGCATCCGAACAGCTTGCAATCCAGCTCAGCGAGTTTTACACCCTCTATGAAGTGGACAGGCTGGAGGCCAGGAGGCAGAGACAGAAAATAGTCATAGTCATGACAGGTTCACTGTGCCTGCTCCTGCTCATCACCATAGCCGTATTCATAGTATATTCGCACCGGCTCAACAGGAAGAACATTTCTCTTTACAATTCAATACAGGACAATCTGAAAAAAGAACAGGAACAGTCCAGAATCAGGCAATTCGTGCCCATTGAAAACATCCCGGCCGAGAAAAAGCTCTATTACTGCCTGTGCCGGCTGATGGAAGATGAAGAACCGTTCAAGAACCCCGACCTCAAGAGGCTCATTCTGGCGCAAAGACTGGGCACCAATGAAAAGTACCTTGCCGAAGCGGTAAAGGAAGGAGCAGGGATGACGGTCTCCGGATTCATCGCCGAATACAGGCTGAAGCATTCCGTTGCCCTGCTGTCGGAAAGGAAAGACATTTCTTTGGAAGAGATCGCGGAAATGTCCGGATTCGGAGCCTATTCATCATTCTTCAGGGCATTTACGAAAAAATTCGGCATGACGCCGCAGGAATACAAGAAATACCTGAAATAGCAGCAATATTCGCAAATTGCAATATGCTTTTCCCGAAATGCAATGCGGGAAAAATGCTGCCGCGCTAACTTTGTCTGCGTCAAATCCAAAAAAGTCATTCAATGAAAAGTCAACTCATCTTACAGGTGCTCGTACCTGTCCTTTGTCTTCTCACGGCAGGATGCAGCAAGTCAGAGCCACAGTCCCCGACGGATTCCACTGAAGAAACCGTAAGCACAGCCATTGAAATGCTGAATCTCACGCCGGACTACATATCAGTATCCGGAATAGAAAAAGGCACTGCCTACGAACCGGGGACAGTAGCCACGCTTGTGCTCAGTCCTGGCCAGACACTGTCCTCAGGCTTCTCTTCCGCCCACATGGAGCATATCCACATACATGTAGGCGACAAGGTGTACATGCCGGAATACACATCATCCGAAGAATATGTGCAGTCGGTTTCCCTTGAAATTGAAATCCCGCAGGAAGACTTTGAAGTCGTGGCATGCTACAGCGTCCAGCAGCAGCTTACGGAAGGCGGCTACACCATGAGGCTCGAAGAAAATGAGAATGTCAGACTTTTCGGCGTCAGTGAAGAAATGCAGTACAAATATTTCGACTGCTATCTCCTGACAGAAGACGCCTGGAGCATCACGGATGTCCAGTTCAAAGTGGGTGACGGAGAATGGAACAGCGTATCGGATGTAAACGGATGCTCATTCTCCCGTGACGATGAGAACGACAACCTGTACAGAATAAAGATCAGGCCTGACTATCAGAATGTGACCGGTGATGTAACACTCCGGGTGACAGGTGAGCAGCACGGCCGTTACAGCATCACATGGGAAAATGCCACCGGGGAATTTATTGATCTCGAAAAAACCGTCCTTCCCGACATGTCCATTGACGGAGAGACTGTCACTGCCGAAATATGGGTGAACGACGGCCTGTACCTCAACACTGCGGCATCTTCCGTTGAAGGGCTGGACCTTGAAGTCTCGGCCAGATCGTATGTGGAGTTTGTGATGCCTGCAGAGGATGTCACGATAACGCTTGACATCAGAGAAAAGATTCCTGTCACATACACGGAAAGTGAAAATGTGGCGGAAGCGACATTCTACGATGCGGACGACATGTTCTACGGAATTGAAACTTCAATCGGCATCCCGGGTGAGCCTGTGTACCTGTTTGCAAGCGCTGCTGACGGCTTCAAGCCGATGTATGCAGTAACGGATGCGGGTGAGAAATTCGAGTTTGAACATTACGCCTACGCAATCTTCATGGCGGAAGTCATAATTCCGGAAGATGCAGAAAGCCTCTCCGTATCAATAGAAACGGCGCAGGCCTGGACGGCGACGGGTGACGGGAATATCGTCTTCAATTACGGGTATCTGTACGCCGAAGGCGAAACAGTCTCCATGTCCATATATGTTCCTGACGGACAGAGAATCGCCTCAGTCACAGCAAAAGATTCCGAGGGAAATGACATAACTGTCGAACTTGACCTCCCGTATGCAAGCTTCACAATGCCTGCGTCTGATGTCACCGTATCAGTTGAATATGAAGACCTGGAGCAAAGTGAGACAGTGTCCGTAATAGCATATTTTGATGAGGGCCTGTACGATGTAAGCAGTTCCACCAATTATGACTGGGACTTTACGGAAGGCTTCACCGTTAACAGAGGGAGCACATTCTACCTGAGCGTGTACAACTATGACGGGACAAATTTCTATGTCGGAGTCAAAATAGGCGACACCGTCACAATATATCCGGCAGACTTTGACGACATGATGGGCGAATATTCGTTCGGGAAAGCCCTCGTTGCCGACGGCGATGTCACCATCAAGATAGGCGCCTCCGAAGACGAAGTCTCCTTCTGACCACTGACCGCTCATATATGCAATGGCCAAAATCCCGCCTGATATTCTATGGGATTTTGGCCATTATAATATATGCCCTCTTCTCATAAGTCAAAAGCATTTATTTTGCCAACATACCCATAAATCGTGTACTTGGCAAACGAGATTCTTAATATCATGAAAACACTACCCCATTTTCAGACCATTTGATGGTGTCCTGAATTGTATTCTGTGTTTTTACTTCTTTTCCAGTCTTTCAAGAAAGACATCATGCCTGCCCGACTCCACATCATTGATTATGGTTTCTATCACTTGCAGCAGCACAGGAATATCCTCCTTAATGATATTGAAAATCTCTCCATAGTCTGTGTCCATATACTCATGAGAAATGATATTTCTCAAGCCTATTATGCTTTTCCATGGAGTTTGAGGGTAATATACACTCAAGAAATTCCTGCCTGTCAGATTATCAACATTCTTCAATGCTTCCCCTATGGTCTGAAGGCACATCAATGTGGAGTTGTAAAGCACCATTCCTGTCACAGAAACAAGAAATTCATCTACCTTGACAACATCTTTGGTCGAATCTATTATAAACTG
>JADIMO010000125.1 GCA_017694755.1 Candidatus Cryptobacteroides merdavium | reverse complement strand
CCGATGATTCCGTGCGGATCACGACTGACGAGGACAAGAGCTTTTGCGGAGAGATTCCGTCCCGCGACCGGGTTCAGCGGGACAAAGAAGCCGCATGTAACTTTTTACAGAAAAATATTTCAAAAAAAATTTGGATGTACAGGGATTATTTGTACCTTTGCAGTCCCAAAACAAAAGCAACCTCTTGCGCCGGGCGTGAAAAACCGCAATGTTGCCACTAAAAACATTACTGAAATGGATTTGATCAAGATTGCTGACCAGGCTTTCGCAAATGAAAAAGTAGCCGGTTACCCGAAATTCAAGGCTGGTGACACCATTACGGTTACCTACCGCATCAAGGAGGGAGACAAGGAAAGGCTCCAGAAATACAGAGGTGTTGTCCTTCAGATCAGGGGTGCATCTCCTGCAACAAAAACATTCACTGTCCGCAAGATTTCAAGCGGCATCGGTGTTGAAAGGATCTTCCCGTTTGCCTCTCCGTTCATTGACTCGATAGAGCTCAACAAAGTCGGAAAAGTCCGCAGGGCAAGGATCTTCTACCTCAGGAAGCTTTCCGGCAAGAAGGCAAGAATCAAGGAAAAGAAGTTTGCCGTTCTGAAAGAGGAAGGAGCATCAGTAGAGTAGTCTGCTGACTGACATGAAATAAAGGTCAAAAGACCTTGAACCGGCCCCATAGCTCAACTGAATAGAGCATTTGACTACGGATCAAAAGGTTACAGGTTTGAATCCTGTTGGGGTCACGAAAAAACGGATTGGTGAATCATCAGTCCGTTTTTTTTTTCCAACTGGTGCAGTATCATATTTGACATGACAAATAAGCCTTTCCCTTATTTATTCATCAAGCTGCATAAGGGAAAGGAGGGTACTCCACAAAGTCAGGCAGGCCTACATCTGCATCCTCAATTCCGACTTCCTGTTCATTCCGCCACACGGCTCCAGTCAAGCATATTGCGCAGGCAGATACCGGCATATGTGAATCCTGCACCGAATCCCATAAGCATCAATGAGTCACCTGGACGGATGCGGCCGGAGAGGAGGCCCTCATACCAGGCCATCGGGATAGATGCGGCCGATGTATTTCCATACTTACGGACACTGTCAATGCATTTGGACATCGGGATGCCGAGGTTTTTGAATACAGCTTCCAGCATCCTGTAGTTGGCGCTGTGCGGAAGGAAACAATCCACATCATCCAGGGAAATCCCGTTTCTTGCCGCAAGATTTCCGAGCCCTTCCGAAAGAGTTGTAACTGCCCATTTATAAACGGCCCTGCCATTCTGATGAATCTTTCCGTCAGCCGAGATTTCCGATCCGTTTATGGATGTCTTGCATGAGCTCAAGTAAAGGTCCTTTCCCATGCTTCCGTCAGTACCGGAAATGGACTCAAACAAATCATTCTCATCACCGCTTTCCACCAAGACGCAACCTGCGGCATCCCCGAAGAGAATACATGTGTTCCTGTCATTGAAATCCACAGCACGGGACATCGAATCCGCCCCGAACACAAGAACTTTTCTGTATGCTCCTGATGCTATCAGCCCCTTGGCCATTATCAATCCATAACAGAATCCTGAACATGCCGTACAGATGTCCACGGCCCCTGTATTGCGGATGCCGAGCCTGGTCTGCACCTGGCTTGCGACATTGGGGATAGTCTGATCGGGGGTCATTGATGCCACAATGATGAAATCCACATCCTCGAAATCCACATTGAATTTCTTTTTCATATCAAGTGCAGCATTTACGCACATGTCTCCGGTGTATTCATCCGCAGCCACAAAATACCGGCTTTCAATGCCGGTACGCTCCCGGATCCATTCGTCAGTGGTGTCAAGTCTGCTTTCAAAGAATGCATTGTCAATTTTGCCATAGGGATGGTATACCCCTATGGCAGTAATGGAAGAATTATTCATCTCAATCTTTTTTCGGTCAAAAATCCAATTCGTCTTTCTTTTCGCAGTTGCAAAAATACGCAATTTTCCGAAAATGCAACAAAAGTGAGATGATATGAATGTTGTCAGAAAGTCGCAGAATCTGTCCTGTTTTCATGCAGATGCCTCAAAACTCAAATGCGAGGCCTACAAACAGCCTTGACGGCTCATCCATGGCAAAATCTTTCCTGAACATGTCCGTAATCCTGTATCTTGCATATACAGAGAGATATGACCACATGAAAGAGAATTGCACCCCTGCCTGCCATCTGTTCATTATTGAAGAGTCTGACCAGTTTGAAATGACTTTAGAGCCGTCTGTTCCCGTTGTTTTAGTATAGAAAGAAAGCTGCCCATATTCTCCATATAAGCTCAGGTCAAAATTAATTTTCGGAGTCAGATGTATCCTGTTGTTGAATTCAAGCCCTACAGGGCCATAGATAAGGCGTTCCGCCTTCAGATCTCCTGTTACGGGATTCCCTGTGATCTGTCCGCCGGCAGCAAGTCCGTCAGTCTCATAACTGTATACCGACGCCCTGATGGTGCCCCCGACCGACCAGCGCCTTACGGCACGATACAGAAACCTGAATCCGATATCCAGATTGTATGACTGCCAGTAAGTTGCAGGCATAAGGCCGTTCCCTGTCCTTATCGGGAATGATGCACTGACATAAGGCAGCACATGAATGTAAGGCTTGAAGTCAGCCGTAAAACTGGCTTCATCAGGATTGACCCGCAGAGAATCCTTCTTTCCCATTTCTATTTCAGTATTTCCGATTCTGAGGGTCTGTGAACGGGCTGATGCGGAAAAAGCTGCCGCCAGCACCAACATTACAAATATCTTTTTCATATATTGCATTTTATTTTTCCTGAACTCCAGATTCCGCTCCGTTGAAATTCACTCCGCCCGGCTTCATTCCACTGAAATTTCTCCTTTCATCACCGCATCCGTCAGCCTGTCCGAAATGGTTCCGGAGATTACAATGAATGACATGTATCCAGAGTTGCGGCAGCAGCATAATATATATCCGGACAAATCCCCGGGATTTCTCTTCATATATACTGTTATGTCCGTATCTTCATTCTTGACAGACACAAGGAGAGACAGGCCGTTGCTCACGGCACAGCCAAGGAAGGCTGATTCCACTTCCCCGGGGCTGGCCACAGGAAGTCCGTTGTCGATATAGTACGATGTCATGAATTCATCATATCGCTTCACATTCAGGACAGAAAGCGTATCTATATCCTGAAGTATCGGATTGGAATCCTTCTCGGCAAGCATCCTCACAATTTCCGGAGAAAGCGTCACAAGCTCCACATTCCTGCACTTGCGATATTTGTCGAAAATAGATCCAAAAGACCCGGCTTCAGAAGAAACGCCTGCATTTCTTCCGGCAGAAACCGGCAATGCAGTTGCCATCCAGAGAAGGAATATTGTCGCCGCTGTCAGTGGCCTCCTGACAAAATGGGTGTATGTGATCATAATATGATAAAATTTTTCCGTAATGTATGACAATCATAATCATGGTTTGCAGCAAAGCCGCAGCCTCAAGGTCTTCCCACCGGAAGATTTTCAGAAACATGCCTGATACAGTCATCAATTCCGCCCAGCATGGAAAGTCCTGATTCTGCTACGGACAGGGCTGTTTCAAGATCTTTGACCTCAACCCCTTCAACACTTGCAGTAAAACCGCTCTGCATATCCACACTCTGGATTCCGGCCGTACCATTGCCCACTCCGGTTCCAAATTGTCCTGCATCCCGGAATACAAGTACCGTTACGGCAACTGCAGCGGCAGCCGCTGCAAAGGAACCTGACAAGACCCTGCTGAAATCCTTAAACCGGCCTTGACGCTTCTCTGCCCTGGTTCTTTCATGTCCATCCATATCCTGATGCCGGAAGGCGGCAAACGACTTGTAAAGGAAAAGCGGAGCATACCTTCTGTACACCTCAGGCACAGTTCCCTGTAGAAAATAATCAGTCAACTCCTTTTCTTCCGCATCATCAGTCCTGCCATCGAAATACCTTTCGAGCAATTTTTCCAGACGGTCATTCTTTTGTAACATTTTCATTTCCGGTTCCATAAGCATTTTATTTCACTGTCAGTCGGTGAACTCATCCCTAATGAGTTTTCTTGCCCTTGACAACATCTTCCGCACGGCAGATCCGCCCGCCCCCATAATATGAGCGATTTCATCCATGTCATATCCGAGCATATCCCTGAGGATGAACACTGTCTTGTAGTTCTCGCCCAACTTCGCCACTGCCTTGTGCACCAGTTCCACCTGGTCCCTGCATTCCTGCAGCCTGTCCTGTGGCACCCCGGCCTTTGAAGCCGCCGCATCAAGAGGCACGCAGGTCACAACCGAAGAATGTCTGATATGATCAAGGCATCTGTTCCTGACAATCTTCATAAGAAAAGCCTCCGGATTGTCCGGTCGCCTTCCCTTGGAACGGAAGACCTTCATGAAGGAAAGTATGGCATCCTGCACCATATCCTCCGACATTGAGGGATCACCGATCATCCTCAAGGCGAAGAATCGCATTTTAGGCCTGAGCCTCATGACAATATTTTCCAGTTCTTTTTCTTCCATTCTGAATATAATGACGGACATGTCGGCATTTTGTGACAGACATGCCGGATATTTCGAGGCCGGCTGCCCTAAAATGCAAAAGAAAAGGGGCTTGGCCCATATTCGTGAGCCGCCCCAACTTCATGCGAAGAAAGATGTTTGAGGATGCCCAAAAGTAACTTTTGGGTCATCTCTCCCAGTCTTCACTTTATGCGTCTGTTACAGATTTCGCCCGATGATTCAAACGGAATCGGCACGGACAGTTTTCTGTCTTACCCGAAAAGACTGCCGAAACGGCTGTCCGCAAGATATGATAGGATAAAAGGGAATCCGGACTGGCTAAAGAGAAAATAAAAGAAGAGAAGGCTGACCAGAAAGTTCATTTCTTAATCAGCCTCCCCGCAAAATGTCAGTCCGTATCATCGCATTTCAAAAACATCCTGGACTGTCTTAGCACGGCAGCATCCGGCAGTGTGCCTGTGTCCGGGACATCTCCTGCCGCCTGCCGGCACTACGGAAGCGTAAAGGTGATGCAGGTCAGGCAGTCATAATTGCCGTCCGTGACAAACATGTACATGACTCTGCCGTCATCCGATACGGTAAGAAGAATATCGCTGCCGGGGCCTGTTTCAGTGAACGCTGCGCCTCCGGAGACATCCTCAGAAGGTATCACTACCGACTCGTAGGCCCCGGCAATGTCTGTGATGTCGATGAGATGTGCTTCAGGACATGAGCCCCAGGAGAAGTGTGCGCCCTGCTCATAGGCGGCGTACCTGCGTCCTCCGAAGTCGGCGACAGAGATGCAGTTGAAGTTCTCATTTCCGTCAGTGCCTGTCTCATGAATCACTGTCCAGGTGCCGTCGGCAGGAGATGCGCAGTACTGCAGGCTGTATCCGGCAGTATAGCCTATATAGAGAAGGCCGTCCGAGAGTTCGTCTGAGACAGGTGCGGTGCACAGGCTCTCCGGAGACCATACTGTTGAACCTCCGGCAGGAGCGGCCCCGTACAGGGTCTCTGTCACCTCGCCGCCTTCGATCTGCCATGCCACCCAGTACTGGGAAACATCCACAGAAGCCGTCACGACAGCCTTGCCGTTCACGTCTCCGCGGACGCGGACATTGCCTATTGACGCGCTGTAGATGCTGCTGTGATCGTATGAAAGCACAAGCTCAGGCTCTGATGACATGCCTCTCATGGAATAAATGTTCAGCGTCGAGCCGTATGCTGCATTCGCGGCAAATATGATGTTTCCGGCATCGTCATTTGTCAGAGATGTCACCGTCATCCCCTCAGGAAGGGTGACCGCCTGCTCGTATTCTCCGGTCTGACGGTTCACGGCAAACACGGACGAGCCTGTGGACACGAGAAGATGATCCTCATACTCGGCAAGCCTCAGAACCGGCGAGGACAGGCTGACTCCGTAGGAGGCATAGGTATGCGACCAGAGCACATTCACGTCTGCCACTCCTGTCTGCTGGACAGTGACAGCCGCGCTGTAGCCCTCGACTCCGGTAGTGACATTGATCGTGGCAGTTCTTGACCCGAAGTCAGGGTTGACGGCTGCCGTATATGTGTAGGTGCCGTTCTCTGAAGACTTAGGAGTGAGCCAGTCATTCTCTTCCATAGTCACCTCGTACTCGAAGTTGGCGTTTACTGAGAAGGACACGTCACCTCCGTTGCGGTCTATTTCAAGAGATGCCGGAGTGACTTCGAATACACGCTCAAGAGCGGCCTGGGATATGGTGATCTCCTGGCTTATGTCTCCGCTGACAATCGTCACATGGCCGGTGCGTGCATTCTCGAAGTCCGGGTTAGGAAGGACGTTCAGCAGCACCTCTGTCGTATCCATGGCGCGGCTCTCAGGCACAGGCACTATCCATGACGCTGCGGCCTCCTCTATGGAATACTCGTAGTCCACGTTGGCCACTACCTCGATTCTCACCTGTCCGCCTTCCGCTGCGACTTCAAACGCTCCCTCGGTCACGGTAAGGGCATTCTTCTGTCTCTGAGTGACAGTCACATTCTGGACAGCGCCTCCGGAAATGATGTCGAAAGTGAAAGAGCGGTCATCAGTGCCGTCGTTGCGAAGAGCCGTGACCGTGATGACATTGGTTCCGGCTCCGCCGCTTGTCGGAATGATGGAGCTCCACGAATAGGATGATATGTCAGGCACCTTGGCGTTCCAGTCACCGTCTGTCGTGAACTCTATCGTGGCCGTGCCTCCTGCGGATGCTATTACCGGAGTGAACGAGGAGTCTCCTGCCGCCTCGATTCTGCCGTCGCCCTCCGTCCTGTCCTGGCATGAGACGGACAGGACGGCAAGGCCGAGCATCAAAACTGTTCTGGTTATATTCATAATGCTTTATTTAATTCGTGTGACAACATTACTGGCCTGCAGAGGAAAGATACTTGTCAAATCCCTGCTTGAAGGCATCCCAATAATCATACATCTTTATATGGCAGAGGTCGAATACGAAGAAGCCGTCGCTAGGGGTGATGCATGCGTCTATCGCATCCGGGATGAGGGCGGCCTGCCCTCCGTCTGTCCATCCTGAGCTGTTTCCGATGTCAGGGCCTCCGGCAAATACGGTGTCGCCCTTCAGCAGCTCCCTGCCCTGCTCGCAGAATCCCTGCATTGTCCACTCGCCTGTCCCGTAGATATTGTCGGCGCTTGCATACGCTCCCAGGAACATGAAGTCGCAGTGGTCGGCATAGCCGTAGTCCTTGTAGTTCGCAGATGCCCAGCTGTATTCTGCCGACGGGTCGTACTGAGGGCTTGCCCAGTTGACTCCTGATGTGTAGTATGAGGAGTACCACGCGCCGACGTATGCGCCGAAGCGGACGTCAGGATTGACAGAATGCACTTTCTGGGCGGCCTTCTCGATAAAGTCGTGGATGACTTTCGCCCTGAATTCGAGCCAGAGCTTCACATTGTCGCTCACAGGCCAGCTCAGCTCTGTCGTGCCCGGAGCGAAGATGTCGTCCGGCCAGTTCTCCACGGTCTTCCCGGCATATTCCTCGAACTTTTCCCTGGAGATGTCCGAGAAGTCGCTCATCAGGCCGTAGTCGTCATATCTGCAGCGGTCTAGTATGATGCCGTCCACATCGTATGCGGCAAGGTCAGCCAGCAGCCCGAGGACATACTCCTGCACCTCGTCATCTGCAGGATTGAGGAACTTGGCCCCGTAGTCGGAGGTGTCGTCCAGAAGATCCATCGTATTGACGATTCCGCTCTCTGCGTTGATCGAGGTCGCCCAGTCCTTTCTGGAAGGATCGTCGAACAGCATGCCGTCGCTTCCCAGGCCGTAAGGGCAGAGATAGCCGCCGACAAATGTGTTGATGCTGGCGTTCACTCCAAGCCCGAGGGCATGTCCTGCGTCTATGAAAGCCTGGAGATAGTCGAATGTCTCAGTTCTTTCCAGCCATACATAGCCGTTGCTGGTCCACGCGTCTATCCTTGTGAGAGGAGTGCCGGAAGCCGAGCTGAAAAGCACATTTCCGCTGGTAGGACGCACATCGACGATGATGTCGGTGAATCCGGCGTCCTTTATCTTCTGCAGATCGGCCGCTATGTTCTCCTGACTGTTGGCATAGTCGCTGAAGTTGGCTGATGCGTCAATCCATACATATCTCGGCTTGGAGTCTTCCGGAGTGCCCGGATCGTCAGGATCATCCGGGCCTTCCGGCACTGCCGGCTCTTCTGTTCCGTCATTCCATATCCACTCGGGATACTGGTATGCGTCTTCACATGAGCAGATGAAGGTCATAGCCGCAGCCAAAAGCAATATTCTGTTTGTCTTCATGTCAGTCTTATCTCTTTATGCAGTCTGCTGAATATCCTCCGATGACGCCGCAGTTGTGGTCGTAGTAGTAGATGTACATCATGAACCCGTCCGCTGACGGAGCGATGAGCACGTCTCCGGCTGCGACTCCTGCCGCTGCCTGCTGATACCATTCGAGGGACGGATATGCAAGCACAGCGTCATTAGACACTATTGATGAAGGGTTGGCCATGTCGTACAGGTACAGCTTAGGGCCGGCGCCCCACATCGGGAAGTGGCTGGTGATGAGCCATGCGACATATCTGGCGTTGTTGAATGTCTTCGAGTCGAGAGTGTTGGCGTTCTGGTTGCCGTTGGCTACCTCGCCTGCCACATCCGTGCTCATCTGCGCGCCTATGGTCATGTCGCCTCTAACCCATGTGAGCTGGTTGTCGGAGTAGTATGAAAGGCAGTATCCGTCCGCAGGATCTGTAGACACAGGTACCACAGTAGTGTTGTTGACAGGGGCTGCGCTCCATGCAAGTCCTGCGGCAGTCACGTCCTTGACCTCAACAGAAGCGACTGCTCCGTCTCTGACAGTCAGTATTGTGAAGCGGCTGCTTGTAGTGACGTCCGCAATGCCTTCATTTGTTATGACGATCTGCGCGTCAGCGTCGATGTTTCCGATCACCTTCATCTTGTATCCCATAGGGATGTCAGTGGAGTTGGTGAACGAGTGGAAGAGCACAGGGGCGTCTGTTACAGAGGCAGTCCTCCATATATTCACAGTCTCTCCGGCTCCGGCATGGTTGCATATCAGCATGTTGCCGCCCTCGTCGCTCGCAACTGACCCGGCAGATGCCGATCCGAGATTGATCTCGCCCTCGCGGACTCCTGTGATGGCATTGAGATATACCGGAACGGTGCCGTTGCCGAATGACACTACAAGCCTGCTTCCGATCATCGCCATTGACGGGTAGACAGTCTCCGTATATGCAGGGAAGCTGATACGGCTTGACGGCTCGAAGCTGAACAGCTGCGTCACTGAAGTGCTGTTGAATCCGTAGTCTATCTTCTCAGGAACCTCCTTTACGACTGTCCAGACGGACTCCGTCACTCCGTCATGCGCGGTGACAGTGAATTCCACAGGATCGTTGTAGCTGCGCGGCTCGGACGGGTCAGGAGATATGGTCGCATGAGCGGATACCTGAGCCGTGGCCGTGCATGAGGACAGGTCGTCTGCAGACACGAGCGACACTCTTCTGCTGGAGGCGTCTATCACTCCGACAATGGCCGGGTCATTTATAGAGAACGCCTGAAGGTCGCAGGCTGCGGACTTCACTCTATCTCCTGTGATGCAGATCTGGCGGGACTCGCCCTGAGGATTGGTGTAAGTGAACCAGTTCTCCTTAGTAAGGTCAAGAATTGAAAGAGGCGGGTCAAGAGTATAGTTAGGCTCAAGAATGGCCCGTACTCTCACTTTTGTCATATAAAGAGTGGTCTCGTCGTCCGATGTCTCAGGGAAAAACCACGGAACCGGTATCACGAACCTTTCCTGCGAGTCGTCTGATATGGTCAGCGTCCCCATGGTCTGGTCTCTGTACGGGCCGAAGGTGAAGATGGCCTCGAGACTTGTCAGGCCCTGACGTGTCGCTGTCGGCTCGACAAACTCCGGCTTGACGCAGGAGGAGGCAAGCAGGGAGATCAGGGCAAATGTCATTATAATGTTTCTTTTCATCTCTGTCTTCGATTTAGATTAATTCCATTCAGGGAACTGGCTGATAAGGCCGTTGTTGTTGAGTTCAGACTGAGGTATTGGGCAGCGGTACATCTTTGAAGGGAAGTTGCGGTTCTGGTCGTCGCATTCCACAATCGTGTAGACATAGCCGCCTGTGGCGTTCTGCTCGATTCTCATTCCGTGCAGACGGATGCCTGTGAATGCTGTTTCCGCAAGTCTCCAGCGTCTCATGTCCCAGTAGTAGTGGCCCTCAAAAGCCAGCTCTACCTTTCTCTCCTGGCGGATGGCAGCCATGAGGCTCTCGCCGGAAAGGTCTGAATAAGGAAGTCCTACCCTCTGTCTGATGCGTCTGACGTCTGCATTAGCAGAGGCCTCGTCCCCGCTTCTGAAGCTTGCCTCGGCATGGTTGAGAATCACCTCTGCAAGACGGAGCTCTGTCCACGGCTGGGTGCTTGCCTGCACTGTTCTGAAGCTGTGGGTCTCGTCGACGAGCTTGCGCAGATAGTATCCGGTGACTGTGCGTCCTTCCGGGCTGGCATCTGTCATCCACTGGGCGAATCCGTCCGTGCCGTTGACGAACGTCTCTATCGTACGGCCCTTCCACTGCGCTCCGTTGTAGAGGACAGTCGCGGCGAAGCGCGGCTCAAGCCGGCTGTACGGAGGAGTCTGGTCCGTTCCCTCTCCCGTGTGCCATGGAGACCAGTCCGGGAAGCCGCCTTCAGCAAGCTCGTACGACTCTACCATCTCCTGGGTAGGAGTGCCGTAGCCGCCTGTCATGGAGTTGCCGTCGAGAGCGCGGTCTCCGCCCGGAGCCATATATCCGTCAAAGGAGTGGGTGACGCTTGTGCTGGAGTTATAGCTGTACTGGAGGATGGCCTCTATGCTGCCCTGTCTGAACGCATCTGCATAGTTCGGCTCAAGGTCATAGCCCATTGCCATGACGGCCTCTGCTGCAGTCTTAGCGTCGCTCCACCTCTCAGCGTAGAGCATGGCGCGTGAAAGAAGGGCGTACGCTGCGCCGCTTGTCAGCCTTCCGTCCGGATCTGTGCCTGACGGGAGATGCTCTGCAGCATACATGAGGTCGCTGTAGACAAAGTTCCAGCATTCGGCCTCAGGAGTGACATTCTTGTCTCTCGTTATTGAGGTCAGGTCTTCATTGTAGATGATGACATCCTTGTAGCGCTTGATGAGGTCTGTGTAGAGGAAGCCTCTGAAGAAGCGCATCTCAGCCTCTATCCTTTCCATGTCGGCCGGATCAAACGTTCCGTAGCGGTGAAGGTTGTATATGCCTTCATTCACCCTTCTGATGTACTCGTACATCGTGGACCAGTTGCCGAGATAGGTGTCCACATAGCTTGCGGTAAGCACCGCCCCGCCGTATGCTATCTCGCTCGAGATGCGGCAGTAGGAATTGTAGTTGTAGGAGCCGTATTTCAGCTGGTCGGTAAGCGCCTCTGTCATTCCTGCCAGGCACTGGCCTGTGTTGAATCCGCTCAGATAGTCTATATAGCGGTAGAAGTCGTTCACTGCAAGCTCGGCATACTCGACCGTGCTCCACACCAGACGGTCTGACGTGCTGTCCGTCGGCGTCATGTCGAGGAAGCTCGTGCATGATGCCGCAGACATTGAGGCGCCGAGAATTATCGCATATAATGTTTTCTTTTTCATAAACAAATCCATTTAAATCAGAACGTCAATGAGATTCCGCCCATAACGGTGCGCTGCTGAGGATAATATCCGTTGTTCACTCCCGGAGACTCAGGGTCGATGCCGTCAGGAAGCCCGTCGATGGTGAACAGGTTGGAGCCCTCCACGAAGATTCTCAGGTTCTCCACCTTTATATGCTTCATCCATTTCCTCGGAAGAGAGTATCCGAGCTGGGCTGACTTGAGCCTCAGGTAGCGTCCGTTCCTGAGCCAGAATGTGGATGCAAGACCGTTGTCTCCTCCGTGCCCCTGGTTTCCGAGCGACAGACGAGGGAACTCGCCGTTCGGGTTGAGCACTGAATAGGCGTTCTCGACGAGATAGAGCGGAGAGTTGGCGTTCTCCTTGAATGCCTGGGTCCACACTGTATTGTCGTCATAGCCGTTGTAGTATGTTCCGGTAAGGGACACGTCGAACAGGGCTCCGCCGGTGAACTGCGCGTTGAAGTCAAATCCCATCCACGTGAAGTCGATGTTGAGTCCGTAAGTCAGCTGAGGGCGGTTGCTGCGGCCGATGAGGGTGCGGTCGTCCTCTGTAATGCGTCCGTCACCGTTCAGGTCGCGGTACTTGATGTCGCCCACGTTAGGACGGGAGCCGTACCATGCGGAGTTGTCTATCTCCTCCTCCGAGCGGTAGAGGCCGTCTGCTATCCATACGTTGAACGCGTCCACGCTCTTTCCGACAGTCTTTCTGCCGTTGACTGTGTTCGGGCTGTCGGTGTTCCTGAGCCAGCGGTTGGCTGCGTATGAGATGTTGAAGCCGATTCCGTAGGTGAAGCGCCTTCCGGCAAGTTCGAATGAGTTGCGGTGGGTCAGGAGCAGCTCGACTCCCTTGCTCTCCATCCTGCTGTAGTTGGCCCATGTGGAGTAGTAGCCTCCCATTGAAGGCGGATAGTCGCCGCCCATGTAGGTAAGCATGTCATAAGTGTAGTTGTAGAAGGCGTCGAACTCCATTCCCAGCATTCCTCTCCACATCGTGAAGTCAACTCCGACGTTGTAGGTCAGGGTGTTCTCCCATGTGAGGTTAGGGTTGGCGACGACAGAGGTCCGCAGAGCCTGCAGGATCTGGCCGTTGAGAATCGTGTTGTATGAATTGCCGTTGCCATCAGCGAGCGCATACGTGCTGAGGAAGGCGTATGAGGCCACAGTGGAGTCGTTTCCGAGGAGACCTACCGATGCGCGTATCTTGAGGTCATCGAGGAATGTCGCGCCAGACATGAAGTTCTCCTTTGAAATGCGCCATGCCACGGAAGCTGAAGGGAAGAAGGCCCAGCGCTTTCCGGCCACGTTGCCGGCGAACTTGTAGGAGCCGTCGTATCTTCCTGTGAGCTCAGCGAGATATTTGTTGTCATAGTCGTACTTAAGCCTGAACACGTAGCCGATGCTTCTTGTGGCATCGCTGTATCCGTTGATAGGGTTGTCGGCAGGCTCTCCGAAGCCGAGTTCAGG
>JADIMO010000124.1 GCA_017694755.1 Candidatus Cryptobacteroides merdavium | reverse complement strand
GTTGCCTATGAAATTGCGTCCCGCAGCCGCCACTTCTGCCTTTCGGCTCCGCGGCCGGACTGCTGACTCTCGTTTTCTCGCTTCTTTACCTCGTGTGTTTTCTCCCATTATTGTCAAGGAACGAACCGTTTCGACTGCCCTTTCTGCACCTCACATCTCCTTCACCGGGGCTTCAAAAACTTGTCGCATCGTTGCTGATGAACTCTCCGTTTTTCCGAAACGGGCTGCAAAGATACGGACTTTTTTATTACCTCCAAATTTTTTTGGAACTTTTTTCAAAAAAATTTCATCAATCAAAGTTCCATTTCCAATAATTTCAAGGTTAATTCCAACCTGCTCAACCAGATATGACATCAGTTCACAGTAACCTCAGAAATTTTCACCCATCCGCTTTCCGTCTTCTTGTCGGAATTGACGGCAAGTTCAATGGCAGGAGTATTTTCTTTTGTGGTATCAACAATGGCGACAGCCCAAGTATAAGTCCCCGCAGAAGCGCTGACCTTTGTCTTGAATGTATAGGTGGCCGGAGAGCCGGAAACCCATGATGACGGTTCGCAATTGCTGTCCACAAAAGTCTGCACTGCATTTCCCTCCGAATCCAAAAGTGCAAAGGCAACTTTGTATTTATAGTTCCACTGGCGGATATTGTTCGGGAAATAGCCCCAGCCTATATTCCTCCACCGGGAAACGATTGTGGCCTCATCTCCTGATGCCATCGTCTCAGGCACGGAAACCCTGTCGGGATAGAGGCGGTAACCGCCTTCGGAATTGAAACGCTTGACCAGATTAAAGGCATCATTGAACCATGATTCGGTTTCTGACCCGACACGGAAGTCCATCATGTTTACCTTTGCTTCCTTTGACATGTCATATTCGCCCTGCCGCACGTCTGACGGAGAATTGTATCCATCCCCTTTCATGCCTGACTGGTGACCTGCATTGTCTACGATATAGCCCCCCTCCATTATGACAGGCAACTTATAATTCCAGTTACGGACAAATGACTTCTCCCAGTCATTATAGCCCCATGACCTGTTTTTCATTCCGAAAGCATCTGAACGAAGGCAATAACCGTTGGAAATTGCAATGTTCAAAAGTTTCTCGCTGTTTGGACTTGCAGCCTCACCCTCACCGGTAGGGGCAGCTATATGACGGTGATAATTGATCACGAGCGGAATTTCAGTAAAATTTTCGGAATAAAGCTTTGTCACCCACTCCATGGTCTCCTGCTTGTATTCCTCTGTCTTGTCAGAAACGGCATTGTTCTGTTCATAGCATACACTATGGCCTTCTCCCCATTTTCCGAGACCGTATCCGTCTATGAATGCCACATGGTCAGGATCATTGAACTCATTGGCAAAGGCCTTTATGAACTTCTCATAATATTGTCTGAAAATCGGGTCGGTCACAAGCGGTGTAAACCAGTTGGGATGGCTTGCATTGGATACCCATACCTCGGCACCGGCATCCCGCACGAACTCGGGTGTAGCACCATCGGCACCGTCACGGTCTCGTCCGTCCACAATCACCCTGAACGCTATCGGAAGGCCGAGCTCCTTAGCCCTGGCGACAAGCTTGCTTATACTGTTGTCCGGGTCCTGCCAGAAATACACCCCGTCGGACGGGTTCATCCTTTTCCATTCCGTACGGATATAACAGGCGGACGCATAATCACGGATGAGCACATCCCTGCCGAGTTCGGAGACATAGATCTCCTTGTCGAAATAGGAAGGGTCGGACGTGGCCGAAAGATACAGCACCCATCCGTTGAGAGGATTATGGAGGATATCATTCTGATTGGCGGAAAATGAGACTTCCACATTCCCTGCAGGATTCTCAAATCCGCCCGATGTCCCGCTTTCTGCCTTTTCCGAACAGGCGCATGCGGATATCATGGCCGCCACTGCAAGCACAGGGAAGGCAAATCTGTCTGTAATTGTTTTCATTTCTGCAAAATTAATAAATGGAGTCGCCCCAAAAGGTTTGACACCGTACTGAGGATCTGATATTTGAAAAAGAAGGCGAGGTTAGCCTCGCGGAAAATGGCAAGGTTGACCTCACGGTAAAAAACAAAAAACGGGGATGACCTTGACTTTCGGGTCATCCCCGGTATCCGATTGACCTACCTGCTGCTGGCCATGATGGTCATGTTCCTCAGGTCAAAGATTATGAAGTTCGTGCCTGAAGGAATCGTAATATAGGAGTTTCTCGTCTCGCCGTCAGAGCCGCCCCATAGGGTTTCGACCCTGTCAGACTGGATGGAGAGATTCTGCCTCTTGCCGTCGGCCGTCAAAGGACAGGTATAGCAATATGCGTTGTTCTGATTGTATTCAGTGCCGTCATCGCTTGTGAAACTTGAAGCCACGCAGAACTTCATTCCGCTGCTGATGGCGTCGCCGCTGTATACCAGGACCTGAGGATCCGCCAGCGACTGGGTAAGTTGAAGATTCCTCACGCCCCAGTTCGTGCCGGCCCCGTAGGCCCAGAGATTCGTTACAGTCACTGTGGCCGGAGCAATGCCTTCCGTGCCGTTAGGCTGGAAAGTCACCACTTTCGGCTGAAGGTCGGTGGCGGCAGAATAAATGGTCACTGTCCTCTGCTCCATGTTGACCACGACCCTGTAGTTTCCGGACTCAGGTATGGCCCAGCCGCGTTCTTCGCTACCCATCTCCACTCCGTCAGGCTGGCCGTCCTTCAATGTGCCGTCACCTGTCGGATAGATATAATAGTCAACGCCGTCATATTTTACAGGGATGAGAAGTTCACCCGGGGTAAGCGCACCGTACCATGCATACTGGTTGGTGTTCTCAAGGGTAGGGATGATCTCCGTCTCCGTGGAGATGGCCGTGCCTGCAAGGGACATTTCATCGGCATCGAAGATGATCACCTGCACCGGGAGTGCAGACACCGTCACCTGACGCACTTCAGGCATCTCATATGTAGGGCCGCCGGTCCATGATGCGACCACGCGGAACTCAAGGGAGAAGGCGGCATTGACAGGGAGGCTCCAGCGGTCATTGTACCAGTTGTTGATCTGCTCGCCCGTGAAACTGCATGAATACACGCCGGCATCTTCGTCATATTCAAAGTCAAATCCGGTGCCTGAAGTGATCACGGTAGTAGAACCGAAATTGTTTCCCACCACATCCAGTTCGGCGGTATAGGTAAGGAGATAATCCTCGGAAAGATGGCGGGCCGGAGTCCAGCTGAACGAAACGGCCACTTCATCAAGATTGTCTTCCGTAAGGGCAAACGACTCCACGGAAGCCGTCAGGTTCATGGTTTCCTCCACCTTGGGTATGTCCGTCTTGTACGGATCGTAGGCACAGGAGGCCAGGACGGCGGCCAGAGAGGAAAGCATCAATATCTTTGTATATATTCTCTTCATGACAAAATATCGTTAAAAATATGTTGTACACACATTCTGCAGACGGGATCAATAGCCCGGATTCTGCGGGAACTCCACATCCCTGTTGGCATCGCGGATGGCCTGAGGTATCGGCCAAAGGGCATGATGCTCGTCCACAATGTCAGACAGATGCTTGTTGTGTTCCTTGACACGGCGGACATATACGTCTGCACCGAAACGCACCAATGTGAATCTGCGGGACTCCTCTCCCACAAGTTCCCTTATGCGCTCGTCAAGGAGATAATCTATATCCATGTCATCAGCGGACACTGAAGTCGCCTTGGCCCTGCTGCGCACCTCATTGACGGCATTTGCGGCTGATTCAGGATCATCCTGGCCAAGATAGGCCTCCGCGAGAAGCAGATATGTTTCGGCAAGACGGAACTTCATCCTGTCCTTGTAACTTCCCGTATGGGTCACATCATCGTCGTGAGCATAGAAGAATTTGACAATCGACGGATAGAGATAACCGAGATACCAGTAGTTGTCGGTAATCATGCACTGTACCCCGACATTCGGCTCCACATTGCCGAGCCACTCACGCTTGATGTTGTACTCCGAATTGCGGATATCAGTGGCATCAAAGATGCCGTTCTCGGTAATGTTCTGTGGTTCTATTTCTTCATCAGGGTCTGCCTCGACCTTTCCGTTGGTGGCATTTGTCCCTTTGAGACCGACCCACCACTTCATAGGTGCGATCTGCCCGAGTCCGCGTCCTCCGAGTTCGGCAGACGGGGTAAAGAAACTGTTTATGGAATGATATTGAGGGCCCCAGGCACGCCTTGTCCAGTCATCTGAAGGCGTACCGCCGCCAGTTGTCTTGTATTCGAACTGCATCACCCAGATGCTTTCGCGGTTGCCGCTCGTCCTGTTCTGGTTATTCTCGACAAACATGTCGCTGAAATAGTCTCCCGGCTCATCTGCCGCAGCACCGTAACGGGCCTTCACAAGGTCAAAATAGCCGCTGTTGATAACCTCAAGAGCCGCCTGCTCCGCCAGTTTAAAATCCTGTACGTTTCCTGTCATCCACCCCCTGAAATTGTACATTTCGGCAAGAAGATGGTAAGCGGCCCATTTGGTCAGTTTCCCTGGCTGCACTTCATCCGGATTCTCCGGAAGATTCTGGCTGGCAAACACCAGGTCGTCGATTATATGGCCGAGGACTTCCTCTTTAGGGTCACGGGTAAAGTTGAGTTCAAAAGGCTGCTTGATGGTTTCCACCCATGGAACATCTCCGTAAAGATACACCAGGGACCTGTAGCCGTATGCCCTGAAAAACCGGGCTTCCGCCTGATAATGGACCTTGTCTGTCGGATAGTCCCAGTTGTCATTCTTTTCGGAATAGAGAAGAAGTTCATTTGCCGAATTGATCAGGTTGTAGGACCAGTTCCAATATGACCCCACAAACTGTGTAGTCGAAGTCATGTTAAGATCGGCGAAAGGAGTCAGGGAACCGTCTCTCGCTCCGGACTGGAGACAGATGTCCGTCGCAATCTGAAGCGCTTCGTAAGAACATGCCCCGTTATGCATAAACGCACCTTGCTCGCCCCATGTATTGTATTCCGACCGTGCTATTGAATAAAGGCCTGTACTTCCGACTTCAAAGCCCATCGTACTTGTATAGGTGTTATCAGGAGCAAGCGAACTTTTCAGATCCTCCTCAAGAAAAGAGGAACATCCGGCAGCCACCGCCAGCATCGAGCAGACTGCACTTATGTTTATAATATGTTTTTTCATCATATTCAATTAAAATGTCAATGTGATTCCGAGCATATAGGACCGTGCCGTAGGATATGAGGCAAACCATGTGTTGTCATAGTTGAGCATCTGGCGCATATTTGAGATTGCGCAGACATTGTTGATGCTGACATTCACATCGATTCCGCTCATGCCGATTTTTTTGGCTACTTTGGAACTGAGTCTGTATCCAAGAGTTATATTCTTGAGAGTCACAAAATTGAGTCTCTTGTAATACCCATGTTCAAAACTCTGCGTATACCCCGGAGAAACATATTCCGCGTCAGGATCCTCAGGAGTCCAATAGTCCGCGCCATGGATATAGTTGCCGGCACCGAAGGTGTATGAACCGATATTTGCCACATTGTCCGACATCCACTTGCCGAACACTCCATTCAACAGGAAAGAGAAGTATAAATTCTTGTACTCGAACCGGTTGCCCATAGACATTGACCAGCTCGGCTTCTTGTTGCCGATGACCTTACGGTCATTCTCATCTATATAGCCGTTGCCGTCCACATCTTCGAGTTTGGCGTCACCTGGCTTTGCTCCGTTCTGATGGGCCACTTCATTGCCTTCATTGTCAACGAATGTAAACTCATCGCCCTCCTGCCATATTCCGATCACATTCCAGTCATAAAATACATCCAGAGGATAACCTATGAACCATTCGTTGGTAACATCATCCAGCTGGTCGCCGCGGAGTTCTATGATCTCATCCCTGTTGAGGAAGAAATTCAGGTCCGTATTCCAGCGGAAATCCCTTTTGCGTATGTTCTGTGAATTGAGCGTCAGCTCGATTCCCTTGTTGCGTGTCTGTCCGACATTGTCCCACATTCTGCTGTAGCCGTTCATGATCGGCACTGTCCTGGCCATCAGAAGATCCTTTGTGTTGGACAGGTACATGTCAATGCTTCCGCCCAGACGGCTTCCGAAGAAGGAGAAGTCGATACCGAGGTTGGCCGTATAGGTGGTCTCCCATCTCAGGTTCGGGTTGCCGACACCGTCGCTTGCAAGATATGCAGCGTTCACTGCCGAGCCTCCGTCTCCCCAGACATATTTCACGCCGTTTGTCGCATAGAGGCGGTCAAGAGTCTGATAGCGGGATATCGCGTTGTTTCCGTTGGCACCGTATGAGAGACGGAGCTTGAGCATGTCTATCCACTCGACATTGTCACGGATGAAATCCTCATCTCCGATCTGCCATGCCAATGCGGCCGATGGGAAGAAACCGTATTTGTTGTTGCGGCCGAATACTGATGCTCCGTCGGCACGGCCCGTAAGGGTGATCATGTATTTCTCCGCAAAAGAATAATTGATTCTCGCCATGTAGGAAATCATGTTCTCCTTCCAGTAGTTGGAGGACATCTCTATGTTGCTTTCGGCTCCGGACATCATGTAGAAACTTGAGTCGTCATTGACGAAACTCTCACCGCTCTGCGAAGAACCGATCTGCTTCTTTTCCTGCATACTGAACAGGGCAGTCACGTCAATGTGGTGCTTGCCGAAAGTATTGTCATATTTTACGACATTCTCCCATGTCCAGTCCGTGTTGTGAGTATTGTTTATGGCAGCCCTTCCGTTCACCTTTGCACCGGTGACGGTGTTGCGGCCATAATATGTGCCTTCAAATGTGTTGCGGTAGTTGTAACCGAACTGGGACCTGACCGAAAGGCCTTTCATGATATCGATGTTGATGAATCCGTTAACGAGCACATTTCGTCCGGTCTTTTTCTGGTCGGCATTCACATCCTTCATCGGGTTGGGAAAGTTGCTGTAGTCCATCGGCTCCTCATAATAGTTGCCGGTCTCGTCATACATGATGCCGTATGGGCTCTGCTTGATGGCATGCTCGAGATTAGGTGTGACTCCGCCGCTCTCCCTGTTGACAAACTGGGTGGTGAGACCGACCTGCAGCCATTTGTTGAGAGTCTGAGTGACGGAAGCGTACACATTGATACGCTTGTAGTTGGAATTGTATACCACACCCGGGTTGTCAAGATACGACACTGACGCCATATATTGGGTGGCGTCAGTACCGCCCGAAATGCTGACTTGATGATCCATCGTGAATGTCTGGCGGAAAACATCGTCCTGCCAGTCCCTTGTGATACCGTTGGCGTAATTGACCTTTTCGCTGGCACTTATCACGCTTCCGTAAAGAGGGTCGAGCATGACTCCCGTATAGCCGTTCTTGAGTCTGTGGAGATCCTGCTTGAAGCGGATATATTCATTCGGTCCCATGGTCTGTATGCGCTGCATAGGTTCCTGGAGGCCGAACTGCCCCTTGTATGTGACATGGGCCTTGCCCTTCTCGCCTTTCTTGGTCTGGAGCAGGATGACACCGTTGGAACCCCTGGAACCGTAGATGGCCACTGAAGACGCATCCTTGAGAACCGACATGCTCTCTATGATATTCGGGTCGATGTCGGCAAGTGAACCGTCGTATGGAATCCCGTCCAGCACTATAAGAGGAGAGTTGCTTCCGGAAAGGGAGTTCTGACCCCTTATAAGAAGAGACTGGTTCGATCCCGGGGCGGCATCGCTTGTGGTGATGGTAAGACCGGCGACCTGACCTACGAGACGGTCCATAAGGTTGGAGGTTGAAGACATGTTCAGGACCTCTTCGTCAACCACGGCAACACCTCCGGTAAGATCCTTTTTCCTCTGTGTTCCGTATCCGACGACAACCGACTCTTCAAGAGCCTGTGCGTCCGGCTCCATCTGCACATTGACAACTCCGCCTTTTCCGACGGCAGCCTCATAATCGCTGTAGCCGAGATAAATGAATACGATTGTGGAACCTGACGGAACTTCGATGCTATATTTTCCATTCGCGTCCGTAGTCGTTCCTCCGCTTGTCCCCGCTCCTTTGATGACGACTCCGACACCTTCAAGCGGGAAATTCCCTTCATCGACGACAGTACCTGTCACAGACACCGAAGTCTGCTGTGCCGACAAGGAAACTGCCGACAGCATGAGCACAATGGCCATGACCATGCCGCCTTTTAGCATTTTGAGTGTTTCTGTTAACATATCTGAATTTGGTTAGTAGTATGTCTATTAATCTGTGTACAAACATCATTTTGTGTACAAATATTATGACGTAATCCCAATTAGATTGAAAATCAATTATTTATCACATCAAATATTTTACTGTGTACAAGCACACCACAAATATCTGCGAATCATAAAAAAGACATGGGGTAATTTTGTCCGGAAATGGTTTGATTTTGTACATAACGATAAAAACAGTCAACGAAAGTCACTCCGGGATGCCGTCAGAGGCATATTTTTCCCGATATCCGGACGGGGTCAAGCCAAAGCGTCTCTTGAAGCAGACACTGAAATATTTCGGATTTGTAAATCCCGTCATGAAAGAAATTTCGGATATGGTAAACGAAGACCCGCACACAAGCTGGCAGGCCCTTTTCAGACGTATGTCAAGAATGAATTCATGTATGGACATCCCCGTACACTCCTTGACCTTCCCGTACAGGACAGTCCTGCCTATGGCCATGTCGGAGACAAAGGCGTCCACATCATACTCGCTGTTGTCCATGTTGCGCTCAACAAGTTCAAGGGCCTTTTTCATGAGAGCGTCATCGGGAGACTCCACTTTGATGCCGGAAGGGCCGCTGATGTACTTCCGGCTTTTAACAGATTCCAGTTCACGCCTTACGCGGTCAAGTTCGTCTTCCGTATTTTCAGATTCGGTCCTTGAGCGGCCGAGACGCGCCTCCGCTTCCCTGAGCGCCTTTCCTGTCTCCGCCAACTGAAGTTTCAGTTCTTCAAGCTCCGCCTCAGCGCGTGCGAGACCGGCTCTGGTGCAGCCAAGTTCCTGCTGCATCCTTTTTCTTAATGCCGAATACCTGTGTCGCATCCACACGGAAAGAGCCACAAGCACGGCACATGCCAGGCACAGGAATACGACCGTACCCTCCCCAGCGTAAAATCCGACATGACCGGAAACCGATGCCAAGAATATCAATTTCATGAGCGCATGACCATTGACCAGCGCCAAAGTTAGAAAGAATTTGCGTATATTTGTCAATTTGTAATTCACGTTGTCAATTTGTAATTCACCAAAAAGATGGAAAAGAAACAGACATCATTACCGGAGAATGCGCACAGGGAGCTGAAGCCGGGAGAAGAGTACAGGCCGCTGCTTGACCCGCAGAAGAAATATCCGGAAGTGACACCTTATTCTGTGTCAATGGGGCTGCTCATGACAATCATCTTCTCGGCGGCGGCGGCTTTCCTCGGGCTGAAGGTGGGACAGGTGTTCGAGGCGGCGATACCTATAGCGATAATCGCCGTTGGAGTGTCAGGAGCACTCGGAAAAAAGAATGCACTGGGACAGAATGTGATGATACAGTCGATAGGCTCATGCTCAGGCGCGATTGTGGCGGGTGCCATCTTCACGCTGCCGGCTCTCTACATCCTGCAGGACAAATACCCGGAGCTGACGGTCAACTTCACCAAGGTATTCTTCTCTTCGCTGCTCGGAGGGGTACTCGGAATACTCTTCCTCATACCTTTCAGAAAATATTTCGTGAAGGAGATGCACGGGAAATATCCTTTCCCCGAGGCGACTGCCACGACTCAGGTGCTCGTAAGCGGGGAAAGCGGAGGCAAGGGTGCCAAGACACTGCTCTTCAGCGGGCTTGTGGGAGGTCTCTATGACTTCATCGTATCCACATTCGGACTCTGGGGAGAAACAATCACGACCCGCATACTTCCTTTCGGAGAAGCCATAGCGGAAAAGGCAAAGGTGGTGCTCAAGCTCAATACAGGGGCGGCTGTACTCGGCCTCGGATACATAGTGGGTCTGAAATATGCATTCATAATCTGCTGCGGAAGCTTCCTGGTGTGGTTCATCATCATCCCGCTCATGAACCTCTTCTGGGGCGGAAGCGTAATCGACATGATGAACACGGGCATCACGACCACCGTGGGCGAGATGTCGGCGGAACAGATATTCTCTGAATACGCCCGTCACATCGGCATCGGAGGCATTGCCACGGCAGGAATCATAGGCATAATCAATTCATTCGGCGTGATAAGGTCAGCGGTGAAGCTGGCTGCAGGTGAATTCGGCCGCAAGAAGACCGGGGACGAGAAGGAAGTGATCAGGACACAGAGGGACATATCCATGAAAATCATCGTGGCGGGCATCGCCATAACCCTCGTGGCAGTCTTCCTTTTCTTTGCGTTCGGGGTGGTGGACAACATCTGGCATGCTGTGATTGGACTTCTGACAGTAGGAGTGATAGCATTCCTCTTCACCACGGTGGCAGCCAATGCCATAGCCATTGTCGGGACCAACCCTGTCAGCGGCATGACCCTCATGACACTGATTCTCGCATCCATCATAATGGTGGCATGCGGGCTTAACGGCACGGCCGGAATGACTGCTGCCCTTATAATAGGAGGTGTCGTCTGCACTGCCCTTTCGGTGGCCGGAGCCTTCGTGACAGACCTGAAGATCGGATACTGGATAGGAAGCACTCCGAAAAAGCAGGAAACATGGAAATTCCTCGGGACACTCGTTGCAGCCGCCACAGTGGGAGGCGTGATGCTGATTCTCAACCAAACATACGGATTCACCGGTGAAAATGCTCTTGTAGCACCTCAGGCAAATGCAATGGCAGCCGTGATCGAGCCTATGATGAACGGGGGCGGGGCGCCGTGGCTCCTCTACGGCATAGGAGCCGTCATTGCCGTCATACTGACCCTGTTCAAGGTACCGGCCCTGGCATTCGCCCTCGGAATGTTCATCCCGATTGACCTGAACCTGCCCCTTCTCGTCGGCGGAGCAATCTCATGGTGGGTCGGCAGCCGCAGCAAGGACAAGGAACTCAACAATGCACGCCAGGAGAAAGGCACGCTGATAGCATCCGGATTCATTGCCGGAGGCGCCCTGATGGGAGTGGTCAGCGCAATACTCAGGTTCGCCAAGATAGACTGGTTCATGCAGCCTTCGCCGTGGACTGAGCCGGTGGCAATCATACCTTACATTGCCATCATCGCCTATATCATATACTCTTCGATGAAAGCTAAAAAACAATAATGGACGGAATATCACATGCCCTGCTTCTGACTTTGCTCGCCGGTGCCGCAACAGGCGTGGGCGGAGCATTGATCCTGTTCAGGAAAAGGCTCAGCAGCAACTTCCTGGCAGCGGCTCTCGGACTTTCGGCAGGAGTGATGATATTCATTTCACTGGCGGAGCTGTATCCGGAGGCACAGGCGGCAATGGCGCAGTCCGGGGCAATGGCGAAAGGGAAGGCATGGGTGCTTCTTTCGTTTTTTGCCGGGATGGGGATAATCACACTGATAGACTTCCTGGTGCCGGAATATGAAAATCCGCACGAGGCATCCGGACTGACTCTCAACACAAGGACGGCGGCCACAAGGATGATACACGCATCGGAAGGCAGCGGGGATGCAAATGCCCTGAAGAAGCTCGGTGTGATGTCTGCCCTTGCCATAGCGATTCATAATTTTCCGGAAGGCATGGCCACATTCATCGGGGCACTGAACGACTCACAGATGGGCGCAGGCATAACCTTCGCGATAGCAATACATAACATCCCTGAAGGAATAGCAGTGGCAATCCCGATATATTATGCGACAAAAAGCAAGGGGAAGGCACTGCTCTATGCCACCATATCCGGACTCACGGAGCCTGTCGGAGCCGCGATCTGCTATGCCGTGACCGCCATTTTCGGAGTCAGGATTGCTGACGGAGGGGCGGCGTTCCCTCTCATACTTGCTGCAGTGGCGGGCATCATGATATACATTTCATTGGACGAACTGCTGCCTACGGCGGAAAAATACGGCAAGCACCATGTCGCGATAGCCGGAGTGGTGGCAGGGATGGCCATAATGGGGGTCAGCCTCCTGCTGATGTGATAAAAAACGGGAAAGAAAGCATGATCACCATTCCATGCAAGACAGACAAGAGATGGAAGCCAAATGGACAGAAAAAGACAAATATTCAAAACAGTTTGAAAATGGAAAACATACTTGACAGATTTCTGAGATATGTGGCTGTGGACACGCAGTCCGACCCGGAATCGGAAAGCCAGCCGAGCAGCGCAAGACAGCTCGACCTTCTGAAGATGCTCTGCGCAGAACTTCAGGGAATGGGAGTGGAAGCGTCACTTGACGAATACGGATATGTGATGGCCAGCATCCCGTCCAACTGCGGGAAAGATGTGCCTGCAGTGGGGTTCATCGCGCATGTGGACACATCTCCGGACGCATCGGGGAAAGACATCAGGCCGCAGATAATCCGGAATTATGACGGCGGAGACATCCTCCTCAACGCAGAAACCGGTCTGTCCCTCAAAACGGACGAATTCCCTGAACTCAAAGCGTACGCCGGACAGACAATAATCACCACTGACGGCACCACCCTCCTCGGGGCGGACGACAAGGCCGGAGTGGCCGAAATAATGGATGCAGTGCAATACATGGTCTCGCATCCTGAATTCAGGCACGGGCCTGTTAAGATAGGATTCACCCCTGACGAGGAAATAGGACGCGGTGTGGTGAAATTTGATGTGGCAAGATTCGGGGCAAAATATGCCTATACAATGGACGGAGGAGCCATCGGGGAACTCGAATATGAGAACTTCAACGCCGCATCCGCCACTGTCCGCATCCAGGGCCGGAACATCCATCCGGGATATGCCAAAGGCAAGATGCTCAATGCCATCCTGATAGGAATGGAACTGAACAGTCTGCTGCCGGTGGAGCAGAGACCTGAATACACAGACGGATATGAAGGATTCCTGCACATCGTGGGCTTCAACGGCACCGTGGAGGAGGCTTCATTCTCGTACATCATCCGTGACCACGACATGAAGTTCTTCGAGGAGAAGAAGGAAATGCTCAGAAAATGTGTTGATTTCATCAACTTCAAATACGGTGAAGGCGTGGCAAAGGCCGAGATCAAGCACCAGTATTACAACATGAGAAAAGAGGTCGAGCCGCATTATCATATAATAGAAAAGGCTGTCAAGGCAATGGAGATGGAGGGCATCACCCCTCACATCCAGCCCATCAGGGGCGGCACAGACGGGGCAAACCTCTCATTCATGGGACTTCCGTGCCCTAACATCTTCGCAGGTGGGCATAACTTCCACGGCAAGATGGAATATGTGCCACTTGAAAGCATGGAAAAGGCTTCAAAGGTCATTCTGAACATAATTTCTCTATTCGCAGAGTAAGAGGGCATTAAAAAGGGTACTTTCTGCGTTACGCTCGATTCGAAAATCCTCATGTACGACAGTACACTGCGGTTTTCTCATCTTCGCAAGCCTTGAAATTCCTCTTTTTTAATTACCCTCCCAGACTTCATCCTCCTGTCGGAACGACAACTAAAAATGCCGCTTCACCTTGTACGGAAAATCCCGGCGGAATCAGGCGAAGCGGCATTTTATGTTTATAATGCAGAGTCTGGTGGAGATGCTGCAGAAGCGGCTTCCTGGGCAGCGTCTTCGGCTACAGGCGGAGGAGTTACGGTCTTTTTGTCCGGTTTTGGCGGCTTGCGGGATTTTCTCGCAGCCTCCTTTGCGGCCTTCTTGGCTGCCTTTGCCTCCTTTTTGGCCTTCTCGGAAGAGAACTTCTCCATGTATTTCTCTATCTCGGCATTTTCCCGCATGAGTTCGGCTTCGGTGGCCTGGAGCAGCTTCAGCTTGCGGCGACGCTCCTTGGCCAGCTTCTTGTCCGCCTTGGCTTTTTCCTTGGCAGCATCGCGTTTGTCGAGCTCGACCCAGCGGGCTTCCTTCTCGGCTTTCTTCCTGGCTCGCTTCTCAGCTCTTTCTGCTTTTGCCTGCTCACGCAACTGCTGCTTTGTCAGGACAACAGTGGAATCTGCCTTGGCGGCAAGGTGTGCAGAATCAATGGCGGCAAGGCTGTCTGCGACATGAAGCGAGTCAGCCACTGTCTTCAGGCTGTCTGCACGGGCGATTGAATCAGCAACGGCTTTCAGGGAATCCGCCGTAAAGAGAGAATCCCTCACACGGATTTCCTCAAGACGCTCCAGTTCCCGCTCGCGGATGGCACGCTCCCGCTCCCGGACCTTTTCCAGTGAATCCCGCTCGGCAATCTGGACATATATACCGTCAATATAGCCTGGGAAATAGATCCCTGTCTGGACAAAGGCGGCTCTCGGGACTACGCTGTATGTCTTGCGTTGCGGATGGCGAAGCTTCTGTGAAGTGATTGCATAACGGTCTGCAGGCCTCTTTTCAGGAGTCCAGCTGAACCCTTTGAGCTGCTGGTCCTCGGAAGTCATCTGGGCCACAGGATATGCATCGCTTACTGCCGTGTCAAAATAATATACCCTGTGCAGATTCCCGTCCTTGAAATACGCGGACAACATCTTGCTCTCCTTCTTATTGGCGGTGGCAAGTGCGTCATTTTCCTCCAGATAGAATATTGCGGAAGCCCCTCCGAGCGCATCGAACCGTTCGAGTTCGTTCTGCGGGGAGAAATAGGCCATCATTTCCGCGCCCCGTATCTGGTCATAATGCGTGGAGTCTTCCTGAATGTGGATAAAGGCATTCGACATCAGGCTCACCTTCTCCATGGTCTGGTTCCGGATGACGGCGGTCACGCTGTCGGAAGAATACTGCTGTCTGACCTCGTTCCAGATCACAGGGCTCTTGAAGAGTCTGGCCAATGAGTCAAGGTCCGAATATTCAAGGGAATCGCAAATCACCTGCATGTTCTTCCTGTATATCTTGACATTCCTCAAGGCAGTCACAAAGCCTATCTTGGTAGTATCAAGAGGCTGTACGGCCGTCGAATCCACAGCAGATGAATCTGACGGGAAAACGCCAGCGGAATCCGCGGCTGCCAGACCGGGGGAACCGTCCACAGAAACAGCAAGGGAGTCACCCGATGAAGCTGACAGGGAATCAGCAACTGACGGTTTTGGCAATGAATCCGCAACCGGCAATGCAGAAAGTGTATCGGCTGCTGCCGCTTCAGTCACTGAAGACGGTGTACCTGATACGGAAGCCGGTGCTTCACCAGAAGAAGATACCGGCGTCTCCGAAGCGGCGGATGCCGAGACAGATGCTTCGGAGGACATGGCCCCATTCACAGATGACGGGGCTCCGGATACTGATGATGTGCCGGATGCCGAAGACAAGGTACCGGTGCCAGAAGCGGAAGAAGTGCCGCCTGCCTTTTTCTGACCGCTGCTCTTCTTGGGATCAGGCGGACGGTTCGGATCATTTGCAGCCGCCTCGGCAGCCCTCTGGGCAGCCTCCTGGGCGGCCTTGCGGCGGAATTCAGTCACAGGATCTATATCCAGGTTGGATTTCCGGACAGCCGCCTCAGCAATGGTGACGGAATCAATGTCACACATCCTGACCGTCCTGTATATAAGAGTGTCGGCACCGAAATATACGGTATCTATCTGACCGTTCTGGTCCGTTCTTGCCAGGACTGCCGGTTTGCGCAGCATGGTCACACGGGAAAGGCTGTCAACATAATTGATGTGGCCGGCTATGCCAGAGACATTTCTGGTGGTGTCAGTCACCTGGGCATTTCCGAGCATGTCCACATTCATGGTATTCCTGTAGAAATAAAGGGAATCGCTCCACCCCTCCTGGGTCTCGGACATCACATGGACATTGTTTCTGAAGAAGAAAATCTCCCGTCCGCGGTCATACCAGCCAGCATCGGCGGAAAGCATATTGGTCTCCTGCCAGGCATTGGTGCCGTAACCGAATGTTGCGAGGTTCTTGTCGGACTCGTATTTCAGCCTCGTGGTCTTGACAAATATGGAATCCGTGAACATGTTCACATCACGGAAAAAGGTGAATGTCTTTATCTTGGAATCATAAGTACCTGTCTCGCTCTCTATTATCTGCCCGTCCTTGTCCCGCATGGAACCTCCTTCACGGAAGACGGCCACACTGTCCTTGGTATTGTAGTCCAGATGGCTTGTCCGCAATGTATTGTTGTCCTTGTCCCTGAGCTGGACCACATTACCACGGAACTCAGCAAGATCCCTGTCTATCCGGTATATCATCTTCTCGCTTTCCAGTTCGGTGCGGTCCTGAATGATCCTCACATGGCCTATGGCTTCTATTATGCGGGTCTGAACATTCCACAGGGCGGTATCGCACAGCAGATAGGTATTGTTGTGAAGAAAGGTGGCATTACCTGTGGCTCTCCTGTATGTCATGCCGTTCCGCTCCACCTGACGCAGGGTGTCAGCGCTCACTAGACGCACAAGACTGTCCTCCGCCTCCTCTTTCTGGGCAAAGGCGGGAAATGCGGACAGCATCAACAGCAGGCAGATCAGGTATTTGGCGGATGGCATAATTACTGTTCGTCAGTTTTGAACTTGTCGGTCCATCCCTCCCTGTTGAAAGGACAGTCCTTGAAAAGAGGATCTATGACAATATAAGTCGTGGAAATCTTGTCTTCGATGAATTTGTCTATGGCCTCCATGGACTTCTCCTGCTTTACCTGTGAAAGCATGAGATCATAGTCATTGGCAAATGAAGCCGTATGGGCAGGGATGATCTTGTCCACCTTGATGATCTTGTAGACGGTGTTTCCGGAACGCCCCTCGTTGTCAAGGGACTCGATAGGCTCGGAAATCTCCCCCTCCTTGAGATCCTTGATGGCTGCATAGTCCTGAGGCTTCAGCTGGTCTATCTCGAAATAGGCCGAGCCGGTATTCGGGTCGGACATCTGGCCTCCGTTGGTCTTTGTGGCAGGATCCTCCGAATAGAACCTTGCGGCAAGGTCAAAGGTGACTGCCCCGGCGGCAAGCTCAGTCTTGAGGCTGTCCAGCACATGGAATGCCTTTTCCCTGTCTTCTGAAGTATATTCCGGCTTCAGGAGGATATGGCGGGCATTGAACATGTCCCCTTTCTTTTCAAGGACTTCAATTATATGGAATCCGTCCGGAGTCTCGACGATCTGGGACACGATCCCCGGCTTCAGGGACATGGCAGCATCCGAAAATGCAGGCCAGAATATCGATTTCGAAGCCATTCCGAGCTCGCCTCCTTTCCTTGCGCTGCCGGGATCCTGGGAATATATGCGGGCAAGGGTGGAGAATTTCTCACCGTTGATGATGCGTTCCCTTATCGCAAGCAGACGCTCCTTGACGGCCATATTTGCCGCCTCGCGGTCAGGGTAGATACATATCTGGCTGAGTTGGTATTTAATAGGCACGACAGGCAAATCCTCCGGGTCAGTGGCATCAATGTATTTCTTCACATCGTAAGGGGTGATCTCCGGAATGTCGGACATTATGTTGCTCTGCATCTGCTGCGTGAGGCTCTGGTCTTCAAAAAGCTTCCTCCACTCCTGCCTGAGTTTGTAAAGAGGCTTGCCGAAATATTTCTCCACTTCTTCGTCACCTCCGAGCTGGGTGCGGATCATGTCCAGCCTGTTGCTGAGCTCTCCTTCCACCATGTCATTGTTCACGGTGAGGGAATCGACCCTCGCCTGCATCAGAAAAAGTTTTGATTCCATCATCTGTTCCAGAAGCTCGCACCTGACATTCCTGTCCGAAGCGAGACCCTGAGCCCTCATTGCCTGCACCTCCTGTTCAAGCTGCGAAATGGATATCATCTCATTTCCCACCACAGCTATCGTCTTGTCGATGAGTCCGTCACTGTACTTCTGGGCAACGGCCGGAACCGAAAGTCCCAGCACAAGCGCCGCAAGCATTCCCTTCATGATATGTTTCATAGTCTATAATAAATAATGTCGGAAATAAAATGACAGGTCCTGGCATGCTGCCATGAATCAAAATATCCTGAAGCGTCCCCTGTCGCGGGCATCAGTAAGCAAGTCCCGTTCCAAATCAGAGACAAGAGTCTGTTTCCGCACGCTTATGATGATGTTCTTTATGCGCTCCCTGCAATATTCAACGGGAGGGATCTCCCCTGCCGGCATGAATTCAGCAATATATGCCACATTCAGTTTCCCGTCCGTGTCCTTCTTCTCGATGAAGCCGTTCTTCATGGAGGAAAGCAGCTCCGCATAGTCGGCCCCGAAATCACGAGCCAAGGTGACCATATCTATCCAGTTGTCACCGTAGTCGGTATATTTGACTGCCGAGAAATATGCAAGACTGTCGGCCGCCATAAGCTCGGACAGCACCGGAGACGACATTTTCTTCTTGATGGGCTCCACAGAAGGGGAATCGGAAGAAATGCGGAGGAACCTCGCCTTGACAATGGGAATTTCCAGGACAAAGTTGTCCACATGAGACTGGTAGTACTCATCTATCTGGCTGTCGGAAACAAGAGTATCCAGCCGCTCGTTGATGTACCTCTGTTCATACCTGTACTTCAGAAGGGAACGCCGGTACTGTTCCAGCTCGGCCGCCACATCAAGTTCCTCCTTTGAAAGCTGTTCCTCCGCTATGTCAAGGAACACCAGGTCGGAAGCCCAGGAATTGATGTACTGCAGGGCAAGCTTCAGGCTGTCATCAGCGGAGGCCTCATCGGGAATCAGGGCCGCAACCTCGCTCTTGTACAGCTTGTGCCGCCCCACCTGCGCCACCACATCCCCGTCATGCAGAAGCGACGAAATCGCCCGGCATGACGGAAGAGTCAGCAAGGCGATTCCACAAATCAGTATGACAAAGGCTTTTCCCCTCATATCCTGCACATTGGCCTATATTATCTTGAATAATTCGGAGACTCGCGGGTGATGGTCACATCATGCGGATGCCCCTCGACAAACCCCGCATGGGTGACACGCACGAATTTTGCGGACCTGAGAGCCTCGATATCCTTGGCCCCGCAATAACCCATACCGGCCCTGAGACCGCCTACAAGCTGGTATACCACTTCCGAAAGCGTGCCCTTGTAAGGGACCTGGGCAACGATTCCTTCCGGAACAAGTTTCTTGATGTCCTCTTCCATATCCTGGAAGTACCTGTCCTTCGAGCCCTGCTGCATGGCTTCGAGCGAGCCCATACCGCGGTATGACTTGAATTTCCTGCCGTTCAGGATGATGGTCTCTCCAGGTGACTCCTCCACACCGGCAAAGAGCGAACCTGCCATTATGGTGCTGGCTCCTGCCGCGAGGGCCTTGACGATATCGCCGGAATATCTGATGCCGCCGTCGGCAATCACAGGAATGCCCGTGCCCTTCAATGCCTCGGAAGCCATCATTATGGCAGAAAGCTGAGGCATGCCGACTCCGGCGATGACCCTTGTCGTGCAGATGGAGCCCGGTCCTATGCCGACCTTCACACCGCTCACACCAGCATCCGCCAAAGCCTTTGCAGCCTCGCCCGTTGCCACATTTCCGGCAATGATCTGCACTCCCGGAAGCGCCTCACATGCCTTCTTTATCACTTCAAGCACATATACGGAGTGTCCGTGCGCAGTGTCCACAACAACTGCATCGGCACCCGCGCTGCAGAGCATCTCGATTCTTTCGATGGTGTCGGACTTCACGCCGACTGCTGCGGCCACGAGAAGACGGCCCTTCGAATCCTTTGAGGCGATAGGGTTGTCCTTTATCTTCATGAGGTCCTTGTATGTGATGAGGCCGACAAGCTTCCCGTCTGCATCCACCACCGGCAGTTTTTCAAACTTATGATGCCTCAATATGTCGGTCGCCTCGGCAAGGCCTATCCCTTTCGGGGCTGTCACAAGGTTCTCCGCCTTGGTCATCACCTCAGATACAGGCATCTTCATGTTGTCCTGGAAGCGCAGGTCCCTGTTGGTGATTATGCCTATGAGAAAATTGTTCGCATCCACGACAGGAATGCCGCCTATGTGGTGATGCGCCATCATGCCAAGAGCATCTCCGACCGTGGCCTCCGGGCGTATTGTCACCGGATCATAGATCATCCCGTTCTCAGCCCTCTTGACGCGTCTCACCTGGCTCATCTGCTCTTCGATGGTCATGTTCTTGTGAATGACGCCTATACCGCCGGCACGGGCCATTGCGATGGCAAGCTCCGCCTCCGTGACAGTGTCCATTGCAGCCGAGACGATCGGTGTACGGAGTGAAATGCCTGTGGAAAACTTCGTGGAAACATCCACCATCCTCGGAAGGACATCAGACTTTGCCGGAATCAGCAACACATCATCAAAAGTAAGTCCTTCAGGAATCTGAGAATTAACAAAAGTCTGCATTACGTACAATTTTGCACGCAAATATAAGAAACTGTTTTTAATTTTCTGAAAATTTATTCATATTAACGGAAATCCGTCGTATTTACTTGTTACGCCAGAAGGTTTTCAAGCAGCCGTCCCTGCCATGTGCCGCGTTCTTCAAGACGCTTGTCGAGAAGGCGGAGCAGTTCGACATTGCGGATCAGGCCCCACGGAGTATCGTTCACGAAACGGGGAGGGACCTCTCCGGCAAAACGCTCTATATAAAGGTCGGGGCGAAGCCGTTCCAGAAAATCAATGAAAAAGTCGATATATCCGTCCAGGGTGAATTTTTCAAAGTCCTCCGGATGCGCCGCATATTCCCGCTCCATCCGGGTCCCCTTGACTATCTGCAGCTGATGGAATTTGGCGGATCTCAACGGAAGGGCATTTATGAGGGATGTCTGTGCGAGCATCATCTCCCGTGTCTCTCCCGGAAGGCCGAGGATGAAATGTGCCCCGGTGTCAATCCCCCTCTCTGCCGTCATGGACACTGCCTTCTGTGCACAGGCGAAGTCATGTCCCCTGTTTATGCGCCCGAGTGTGCTGTCATTGCATGACTCTATTCCGTATTCAATGATAACGAGAGGAGCGGTCCATTCTTTCCCGCCTACAGTACGCTTCCAGTCCTTGAGTACCCTTCCGGCCTTCAGCTCCGCAAGCCAGTCCAGTTTCTCCCCGTCCACGCAGTCGGGCCTTGTACCTATCACGATTCCTGCCACCGAAGGATGCACAAGGGCCTCCTGATAAAGTTCCTTCAGTCTGTCAAGAGGCGCATAAGTATTGGAATATGACTGGAAATATGCCAGATAATTGACGGCATTGCGGTAGCGCACACGATGAAATTCAATGCCTTCGTCTATCTGACGGCGCAGCGGCTTCCCGGGCGAACTGTATGCCGGGTGGAACGCAGCATTGTCACAATAGGTGCAGCCACCCCTGCCTGCCGTGCCGTCCCTGTTCGGACATGTGAAGCCTGCATCAATGACTATCTTCTGGAGCCGTTCACCATAAGCCTTTCTGAAATGCCCTGCAAATGAATTATACCTTTTCCCGTCAGCAAAAGAATACATAAGACCGTCAATTTTGACCGCAGGGCAGACACAAATTTCCATGTCCCGCGGCGCGGTGCAAATATAAGTGATTTTCCATATCTTTGCATTCTCAGAATGCATTTGCGGCAGTCGAGGGATTTGCAAGGCAATGCAACAGACAGGAAAAATGAACAATACACCTTATAATATAATCGCTTTTGCGACAGCCGCAATAATGTCTGTACTGACAGCGGCCGGAGCAAATATTCCGGAGGCAAACTCCAAAACAAAGACGGCAGCCGAAGACTCTCTGCTGACAGAGGGGGCAGACAGGAAATACGGCGTTACGGATTTCTCGGCGAATTACATGAGGGAGGAGCCGGATTTTTCGGCGGAGTTGGGCAATCAGGTACTGATGGGAACACCGGTGGAAATCCTCGGAGAAGAGGGCTATTGGAAAAAAGTATTGTCACCGGAGCCATACGAGGCATGGTGCGTAGACAAGGGGCTTGTGGAAATGACAAGGAAAGAACTGGAAAGATACATATCAGCCCCGAAATACATCTTCACTGCAGACTACGGGCACATATACGAGAGGCCGGACACCGGCTCACGCAGAATTTCGGACCTCGTGGCCGGAAACCTGCTTCTTGCTGCTCCGGAAGACAACAATGAGGTCACTGCAAAGAGCAGCAACAGCCGGAAGACCGTCAAGGGAGGGAAAAAGGCAAAATTCGTCAAGGCGTGGCTTCCATCCGGAACGGCAGGATACATCCCGGCTGAAAATGTTGAAAAGTTTGCAGAATGGGCAGAAAGCAGGAATGCTGATGCTGAAAACATCATATCCACGGCGGAAAGATTCCTCGGTGTGCCGTACCTGTGGGGAGGGACATCAGTCAAGGGCGTGGACTGCAGCGGATTCACAAGAATGGTCTGGTTCATGAACGGGGTACTGCTTCCGAGGAACGCATCACAGCAGGCAAGGGCGGGAAAAGAAGTGCCGGTGCAAGTGGGCATTGATTCAATGTCCTTGTCAGGAACGCTCCCGCAGGCGGACATGAAGACAGAAATGCTCAGACGCACTGCGCAACTTGCCCCCGGCGATCTGATATTTTTCGGAACTCCGGCAGAAAGCAAGGACAGCATACAATGCCGGGGCATCATGCAGGACAGGAAGCAGGCATATTTCTGCGAAAGGCAGGCGGCATCCGCTGCCGTGAACCGCATTCCGGCAAAGATCACCCATGTGGGGATATATCTCGGAGAAGGACGGTTCATCCATGCCTCCGGGAAAGTGCGCATCAGCTCCCTGCTTCCTGACAGGGATGACTATTATGAACTGTCATACAAAATGCTGTGCGCCAGACGGATCATCGGAGAAGAGGACAAAGGAGGCGGGGTGGTCAGCATGCTGAAAAGCCCGGCATATTTCCGGCAGGACAAATAAATATCAGAATCTCTGAAACCATAAATTCCTCCGATTTTCATCCGTATGTGGGGGAGTTTCACTATATTTGCCCTTTGAATGCAAAAGAATGAGGAGAATTGCATTTTAAGAATTGACATTAACATTTTTAAATATTTATCATCATGAATCTCAGAGACGTAAAAAAGGACATCGAATATTTCATCGGGGAATTCATTGACGACTGCTCCCTGTTTGTAATGCTCAACCCGGGCAAGGACACAGAAGAAGTCAACAACATCATAAGTGAAGCCGTTGACCTCTACAATGACCTCAAGGACAAGATAAACAATGCCCCGAGGCCGGAAAAGAAGAAAAAGGAGAAGATTACCCGCAAAGACAGGAAAAACCTTGCCCCTTACTATGACGGTATCCGCAAGGAAATGCTTGAAAAGCTTGACGAACTGAGTGAGAAGCTCAGCACGACGATAACAAGCCAGGCGGAAGGAAAATAGCAAGGCTTCCGGCCAGTTCATGCCGGAATCATTCCGGACCAAAGGATGAAAGGGGGTTTGACTGTGAATTGCAGCCGCCCCTTTTGTAATATGACGGGCAACCGTCACGTCAGTCCCGGAAAATGTCACCACCAACCCCAGACCAGATGAAACACTACCGCATGATTACAATGGCCGCAGCCGTCATGTCCATGATGGCCTGCAGCAATGTGCCGCCACCTGAACCATACGGGGCAATCCCTTCTCCGGCACAGGTCGCATGGCAGAAGATGGAAACCAACATGTTCATCCACTTCGGGCCGAACACATTCACCGGCTCTGAATGGGGCAGCGGGAAAGAGGATGTGGAAGTATTTGCACCCACAGACCTTGACTGCAGGCAATGGGTGCGCACAGCCAGGGCAGCAGGAATGAAAGGAGTGATAATCACGGCCAAACACCATGACGGGTTCTGCCTGTGGCCCAATCCGATGAGCAGCCATACCGTGGCCCGAAGCACCTGGATGGACGGGAAAGGCGACATCCTGCGGGACCTTTCCGAAGCCTGCCGGGAATATGGGCTCAAATTCGGAGTGTACATTTCCCCATGGGACAGGAACGATCCGACTTACGGGACGGACGGATACAATGAAGTGTTCCGCAAAACCCTTGACAGCGCATTGGGAGAATACGGGGAAGTGTTCGAACAATGGTTTGACGGTGCCTGCGGGGAAGGCCCCAACGGAAAAGTGCAGGCCTATGACTGGGACCTTTATCACAGGACAGTCCACAGACATCAGCCGGATGCCATAATATTCAGCGATGTGGGGCCGGGATGCAGGTGGATAGGCAATGAAAGGGGCATTGCAGGGGAAACGTGCTGGTCAACCCTTGACACTGCAGGCTTTGAGGCGGGAAGGAGCCCGCACAGGGACATTCTTAACACAGGAAATGCCGGTGGACAGGCCTGGGTACCAGGAGAGGCTGATGTTTCGATACGCCCGGGATGGTTCTGGCGCGAATCCGAGAACAGCAAGGTGAAGACGCTCAGCCAGCTCCTTGAAATCTATTACGGGAGCGTGGGCAGGAACTCTCTCCTGCTGCTGAATGTGCCGCCGGACACAAGAGGCCGCATCCATGAAACCGACTCCCTCAGGCTGATGGAATTCCGCTCCGCACTGGACAAGATATTCGCCGTGGACCTCTCCGACGGGGCTGCAGCCGAGGCTTCGCAGACAAGGGGCGGTTCGGGAAAATATTCTCCTGCCAATATGCTTGATGATGACTATGACTCATATTGGGCTGCAGATGACGGCATCACGGCATCCTCGTTGACCTTCACCCTCGACGGGCCGAAGACATTCAACAGAATCCTGCTTCAGGAATACATTCCCCTCGGGCAGCGGATTTCCAGGTTCAGCGTGGATGTCCTTGCAGACGGCAGATGGACCAAGGCAGCCGAAGGCACGACCGTCGGCTACAAGAGAATACTCCTCACGGACACCGTCACAGCCACCGCTGTCAGAATCAACATAGAAGAATCCTTCGCATGCCCTGTCCTCAACGGGTTCGGCCTGTTCATGGACAATATGATGGCCGCCGACGGCAATGAAGACGGCAGAATTTCCCGGAGGTGCACCTTGATGCCTGCCGGCCGTCCGCACGTCCTTGATCTGGGACAGATCCGGACTGTCAACGGATTTTTCTATGAACCAGGCAATAACGGGCAGGGAGGCAGCATCATCTGCTATGACCTTGAAACCAGCACAGACGGAAAGACATGGACAACAATACTGAAGGACAGGATGTTCGACAATATCGTCAACAACCCTGTCCTTCAAGAAGTCAGGTTCAGTTCCCCTTCCGAAGCACGCTACCTGCGCCTCACGCCCACACGCACCGAACTCCCCGACACATATTCCATCGCCCGTTTCGGCGCCCTGTAAGGTCAGGCTTTACCTGCCAGGTGCTTCTCCCATGCCCATGCTGAGGCCAGGGTTTCCTCTACTGTCCTGACGGCTTTCCAGCCAAGTTCCTTTTCGGCAAGGGTCGGGTCGGCCCAGATGGCGGTGACATCACCGGCACGGCGTGGAGCGAACTTGTAGTTGAGCTTTACACCGTTGACCTTCTCAAATGCATTCACGAGCTCAAGTACGGAAACCGGCCTTCCTGTGCCGACATTGAATATCTCGTAATCCTTCTTCATCTTTCCTTCAACCATCCTGGCTACGGCGGCGACATGAGCCTTTGCAAGGTCCACGATATCTATGTAGTCCCTCTGGCAGGTGCCGTCCGGAGTAGGATAGTCGTTGCCGAAGATGCTCAGGCATTCACGCTTGCCGATGGCTGTCTGAGTAATGTAAGGCACGAGGTTGTTAGGCACGCCGCGGGGAAGTTCGCCGATGAGGGCGGAAGGATGGGCGCCGATAGGATTGAAGTATCTGAGGGCAATGCCTTTTACAGGTCCCTGCCTGTCCATCCCTGCCATGACCTCGGCTCCGTATGCCGCAGTGGCCTTGACCGTATCCCTCAGGATGTCTTCGGAAATCTGCTTTGTGTTGCCGTACGGTGAAGTGGCGGGCTGGCGCGGTGACTGTTCTGTAACAGGAAGCACATCAGTCTCACCGTAAACAGTGGCAGAAGAAGAGAACAGCACATTGCACCCTCCATGGTTCTTGGAAGCATCAAGGATATTGAGGAAGGAAACCAGATTGTTCCTGTAATATTTCAACGGTTCTGCAACAGACTCACCCACCGCCTTGAATGCGGCAAAATGGATGACGGCATCAATGCGGAACTCGGAAAAAAGCCTGTCCACCGCATCATAGTCGCAGCAGTCAATCTTCTCGAAAGGGATGTCATCCTTTCCAGTTATCTTCTTGACCCCTTCAAAGCATGTGAGGTCGCAATTTGACAGATTGTCGGCCACGACGACATCATAGCCGGCCTGAATCAGCTCCACGGTGACATGGCTGCCGATATATCCGGCCCCGCCGGACACCAAGACTCTCTTTTTCATAATTTATCCATTTAAATCAATTATAACAGACACATAAAAGACTTTCAAGCAAGCGGTTCCATCCATCACTGACATTTTCCGCCACCTGCATGGACACCCGGTCCCCGACATCGGGAACCCCACCGCAAAACTTGCCTAAAATCTTTCAAATTTATAAATTATCAGATGCAATCCTCCAATTTTAACGGATAAATTTTTATTATTTTTGCCGTATGGCAAAGATGATGATCAAATATGCGGCCGCAGCGGTCTTTCTGACGGCAGCCTTCCCTGCCGCGGCTTTCCCGGACACGCAGGTTCAGGAATACATTGAAACGGAAGCAGAGGGTGCCGTATTGGGCAATGCAGGCTTCGGGATGCTTGCCGTGACATCCGGAGGTGACACTTTGGCGGCGTACGGCTTCAGGCGGGCAATGGTCCCGGCATCCAACATGAAGCTCATCACGACAGGCGCAGCCTTGCACCGGCTCGGAGCGGACTACCGATACAAGACCGGGATAGGCTATTCCGGGACGGTAAAGGACGGGATTCTCCACGGT
>JADIMO010000123.1 GCA_017694755.1 Candidatus Cryptobacteroides merdavium | reverse complement strand
CCGGTTGGGGCAGCGTCCTCGAAATCTTCGAACATGTCTACAAGCATGAATGCCATGTGTCTGAACTCATCAACAGCCTCGTTGATGTCGCTTCCGCAGAAAAGGACAAGGCTTCGCAGGACTTCCTCTGGAGCTTCGTAAGGGAGCAGGTGGAAGAAGAAGCCACAGCAGCCGGCTTAGTTGAGAAAATCAAGAAAGCCGGTGACTCCGGTCTCCTCTTCCTCGACAGCCAGCTTGCCCAGAGATAATTGCTTCCGCAAATACTAAAAATGCTTCCGAAACCACCCGTTCCGGAAGCATTTTTTATATATGTGCCCGATACTATTTCAACAGGAAGTCTTCGACGAGGGTTTTGAAGTCGGATTTGGGCATGAGGCCGACTTTCATCCGGGGTTCGCCGGAGAGGGGGATGAAAAGGACGGAAGGGATGGAGCGGATGCCGTAGCTGCGGGCGAGGGAGCCGGCATTGTCCACATTGACCTTATAGACCTTGATTTTCCCTGAATATTCGGCGGCAATCTCGTCAATGAGAGGGGCGAGCTGGCGGCAAGGGCCGCACCAGTCCGCATAGAAATCGATTATGGCCGGGACTTCACCGAGATATTTCCATTCATCTGTGGTGAAATCTTCTATATTTTCCTTATAGGCAGCCTCTGAAAGGAGCTTGACATTCTTGCCGTCACCATTGTCAATTACGCTGGGATCCGCTTCAATTACGGCGGCATTGGAAATGAATCCTGTCACCGCCACGGCAGCAATCATGGCAGCCGTCATAACAAATCTTTTCATTGTCTTCTGAATTAAATTACCGGGAGGTCTTTCTTCTGGATTTTCCTGACGGCTTGCCGGAAGATCTTGCATTCTGGCCGGAGGATGGCTTGCTGCCCAGACGGGAGCCGGACTTGCCGGATTTCTTCTTTGAAGCCTTTATGGCTTTGTGCACCTTCTCCTTGCGGGCCTGGCGGTTTCCGCCGTTTTCCCCACGGCTGTACTCATCTGAACGAGGAGCATCGGAATGCATCTCCTCATACTCGCCGGCATCCATACGGTCTTCATTGCCGGTCTCCACAAGTTCATAGTCAAGGAGCTTCTGCTCCAGATTGGCCTTCTTGACCCTGATCTTGACGGCATCGCCGAGGTTGTAGACGACCTTGGACCTCTTGCCGACAATCCTGTACCTGTCCTGATCAAATTCGAAATAATCCGACTTTATGTCACGCAGGGCCACCATTCCCTCGATCTTCGAAGGCTCGGTCTCGACATACATTCCCCATTCGGTGAGACCTGAGATGTGACCGTCGAACTCGTAACCGACCTTATCCTGCATGAATTCGACAAGCTTGTACTTTATGCTGGAGCGCTCTGCCTCTGCAGCCACCACTTCCCTTTCGGAAGCATGCTTGCACTGTCCCTCATAATAATCCTTCTTCTGGGAATCCGCTCCGGCAAGGTACATGGCAAGAAGCCTGTGCACCATCATGTCAGGATAGCGGCGGATTGGAGAGGTGAAATGCGTGTAGTATTTGAATGCCAGACCGTAATGGCCGATGTTGTCGGTGCTGTAACGGGCCTTGGCCATGGTACGGAGGGAAAGCATCTCTATCGCATCATACTCAGGAGTGCCCTTCGCCTTGGCAAACAGGCTGTTCAATTCCTTTGAAATCTCCTTGCCGTTCTCGGTCGAACCCATTTCATAGCCGAAATTATGGATGAATGAGCGCAGTCCGTCCAGCTTTTCCTGATTTGGCTCGTCATGGATACGGTAGACGAAAGTCTTGGCCTTGGATTTGGCAGCGGACTTGGCGGCTTCCTCCTGCGAAATGCACAGATAACCCAGGCCGGTCCCGGGCACGGCAGGATAGCGGCAGCCCTTGGCGACAAACTCAGCCACGCTCCTGTTGGCAAGCAGCATGAATTCCTCTATGAGCCAGTTGGCTTCCTTGCTTATCTTCTGATATACGCGTATCGGACGGCCCTTTTCATCTACTTCGACCTTCATTTCCGGACGCTCGAAACTGATGGCTCCGGATGCGAAGCGTTTCTTGCGGAACTTGGTCGCAAGCTTGTGCAGGATGAGGACAGCTTCCTTCAGTTCGTCAGGTATAAGGCAGCCGGTGGTCACGCCCTCGCCCATTGCGGACTCCGAATGCACGGCGGCTTTTTTGCGGGCTTCGGCAGCCTCAGGGGAAGCCTCCAGGACTGGATCGCCCACCACTCCGTGCTTTCCGTCGGTACCTCCTCTCAGCTCCATCTTCATGGCCTTGTCACCCGCATCTATTATCTGCTGGGCAGTCTCGTATGCAAAACGGTAGTCGGAATTTATCACCGTGCGGCCGAACCACTGCGACACCACCTTGGCGAGCGGGGTTATCTCAAAGACGGCAGAGAAACACAGTTTCGGTTCATTCGGACGCAGGGAACAGAGCTTGTTGGAAAGCTTCTCCGGAAGCATCGGGACAGTCCTGTCCACGAGATACACAGAAGTGCCCCTTTCCTGTGCCTCCTTGTCCACCACGGAACCCGGGGTCACATAATGGGTCACATCCGCGATATGCACCCCGACTTCATAATTGCCGTTGTCCAGCTTTCTGAACGAAAGGGCGTCGTCAAAGTCCTTGGCATCTGCAGGGTCGATGGTGAAGGTCAGCACATTGCTGAAATCCCGCCTCTCTTTCCTGTCGGCTGCCGTTATCTTGTCGGAAATCTCGTCCGCGGCATTCTCCACCTCCGGCTCGAACCTGTAAGGCAGGGAAAATTCCGCAAGGATTGCATGCATTTCCGTATCGTTTTCCCCGGGTTCCCCGAGCACATCCACCAGATGCCCCACAGGATCCGGATCCTTCCTGTCCCATCTGTCCACGATTGCAGCCACCTTCATTCCCGAGCGGGCCACAAGTTCCTGCCGCTTTCCATCCACGGTCTCATAGACACCGGACACGGAATAAAGCCCGTTGCCTTTCTTCTTCAGGAAGCCGGTAACAGTCTCCGGTGCAGTCTGTCCTGCAGCATCAGACTCAGCCGGCCTGCTCTTTTTCTTGCCAGAAGGACGGCCTGCAGGCTCCGCTCCTGCAATAGGGATGGATATATCGTATGGCATGGCCCTGCTCTCCATCAGCACCCATGCCTGCTCTCCCACTATATGAAGGATACCGACAAAAGGCTTGCGGGAACGCTCCATTACCTCCAGCACTTCACCTTCCCTGCGCTGACGGTCGGTCTTTTCCTTTGTCACAGCCACTCTGACGGTGTCGCCGTTCAGTGCCCCCCTCGTCTTGGAGGCCTTCACGAAAATGTCGTCCTCTTCACCGTCAACTATGATGAATGCATAGCCTTCCCTCGTCATCTGGACCCTGCCGATATATTCCTGAAACACCTTCTCTTTCTTAGATTTCCCGGAACGGAACCTTCCGCCTTTCTTGCCTGAACGGCCTTTTCTTTCTGCCATACGATCGATTGTTATTATCTTCTGAACCGGACATCCTCATGCAGATGACCGCACATGGACAGTCCGGACCGGATGCAAAGTTAATTCTTTTATCGGCATATGGTTGCGGACAGCTGTTTTTTTTGCCGCCATTATGCCGTTTTTCTGCAATAAATACGGGGATGGCCCGAAAGTCAGTGTCACCACCGTATCAAAGTTTGTGTCACCTTCGCATCAGATTTTACGAATCACAGAAGAAAGGCACATCAGACTAATCCGTAAAGATTATCTGTTTCCACTCCCGCTGTCAAACGCAGGAAGTGTATTCGCAAAAGTATATTCCCCGCATATTATATCTCCGGAAGACGACAGGACAAGATATTCCAAAGGCGTTCCACCGAATCCCAGATTGCCCAGTTCCTTTGCATTCTGAAGATCCAGGCTGGTCAAAGATGTGCATGACAAAATGCCATCGACATATTCCACTGCCAGAATATACAGGTCCCTTAAAGAAGAACACATGGTAAAGGCATCACTTTCAACCCGCCTGGCAGAAGGCAGATGCACAAACTCCAATCCGTCACATTTGAAGAAAAGTGACCTATTCACATACTCCAATTTCGGAAAATCAATAGATTTCAATGCCGTACATCTGTCAAAGACATTGTTTCCCGTTTTCCTGAGTTCCGGCATTTCCACACCTGCAAGATTGCTGCAATTCGAAAACACATTACTCCCCACCGTAACGACTTTCGGAAATACGACACACTGAAGATTAGTACAACCCAAAAAAGCTCCGTCCTCTATAACTGAGACATTACTCCCTCTCACGATTTCAAGACTGACACATTGATAAAAAGCCGATCTTCCTACGGTTCTGACTGCATCCGGCAATCTAACACACATACAGCCGTCAAAGTTTTCTTCATAATTAAATAACGACAATTAAAAACAAAACTTAAACAACTGAAAGCATCTGATTATTCTGTACTTTCCCCATGGCTTTCATACGGGGATGCCCTTGCTTGATTTGAGCGACAGCAATTGGGAAATGTCCGCTGCGGACACAGGTTCGCGGTGCATTTTCGAGTGCGATAATCAAAATCCTAAGTTTTCATAATCACACCTCCGGATCTGTCCGGCCAAATGATCAAAAGGTGTACCGTCCGACAAAGACTGCCAGTCTGTCATCATTTGACGATTAGTCCTGTTTACGGCTTCCATTCAGTTATTTCCCATGAAAAAGGTCGTGTACTTTTTTGTCCGGGCAGTGCTGAAATAGGGAATTTATGCGTAAGTTTGCAAGTTTGAATACCATGAACGTTTACACGCATTCATTGGCGGACATATTTGCTGACGACCTGTAAAATTGTTTATAAAATTATAGATATTATGGACAGAAAAGTACTTTTGATGATCCTCGACGGCTGGGGCGAGGGCAAGCATGACTGGACAAACGCCATCTACACACAGGGGGCTCCCTACATCGAGTCCCTCAGGGAAAAATATCCTTTCGGCCACCTTCAGGCCTGCGGAGAATATGTCGGCCTTCCTGACGGCCAGATGGGCAACTCCGAAGTGGGACACCTCAACCTCGGTGCAGGAAGGGTAGTATATCAGGACCTCGTGAAGATCAACATGGCCTGCCGCGACCACAAGCTCCTTGACAACCCGGAAATAAAGGCTGCCTACGACTATGTGGCAAAGACCGGTAAACAGCTTCATTTCATGGGACTTGCATCAATGGGAGGAGTGCACAGCTCCCTCGCTCATGTATATGAGTTTCTCGCCGTGGCAAAGCAGTACAACCTTGACAAGGTGTTCGTGCATTGCTTCATGGACGGACGCGACACCGACCCGAAAAGCGGAAAGGGCTTTGTGGAGGAACTCGAAAAGAAAATGGCAGAGACCACCGGGAAAGTCGCTTCCGTCTGCGGACGCTACTATGCGATGGACCGCGACAAGAGATGGGAGAGAGTGAAACTCGCCTACGACCTCCTTGTAAAAGGTGAGGGCGTGAAATTCACTTCTGCCACAGAAGGCATCCAGGCTTCATATGACGAGGGAGTTACAGACGAATTCATCAAGCCGATATGCATCACAGGGGCTGACGGAAATGCCCTCGGTACCATCCAGGAAGGCGATGCCGTCATCTTCTTCAACTTCCGCAACGACCGTGCAAGGGAAATCACTGCCGCACTCACACAGCAGGATATGCCTGACTTCGGCATGAAGACCATTCCGCTCTACTATTGCTGCTTCACCCCATATGATGACAAATTCCAGGGGCTTCACATCCTCTTCGACAAGGAAAATGTACATGACACTCTCGGAGAGACAGTGGCAAAGGCCGGCAGGCACCAGCTCCGCATCGCAGAGACCGAAAAATATGCACATGTGACATTCTTCTTCAACGGCGGCCGCGAAGCCCAGTTCGAAAATGAGGACAGGATACTCGTAAGTTCACCTAAGGTACCGACATACGACCTTCTCCCGGAAATGAGCGCCCAGGAGGTGACAGACAAACTTGTTGAAGTGCTGAAGACAGGCAAGGAAGACATGGTAATCCTCAATTTCGCCAACGGTGACATGGTAGGACATACCGGAGTATTCTCCGCAATATGCCGTGCCGTTGCCAAAATCGACAGATGCGTCAGGGAAGTCGTCGAGACGGCCATAGCCAATGACTATGTCGTGCTTCTCACCGCCGACCACGGCAATGCGGACCACGCCTACAATGCCGACGGCACCCCGAACACTGCACACTCGCTCAACCAGGTACAGTTCATCGTCATCAACGCCGGGGTGGACCATGTGAAGGACGGCAAGCTCGCGGATGTGGCCCCTACCATCCTCAAGCTCATGGGCATCCCTCAGCCTGAGGCCATGACGGGAGAACCGCTCATATAACAGAAACACAAATCACAAAAAGATAACACAAATGGCAAATTTCCAGACAGATTCACGCATAGTGCTGACGCTTGACGCAGGTGGCACAAACATGGTATTCGGGGCAATGCAGGGCGGGAAATTCATTGTAGATCCCATCACCCTGCCTTCGAATGCAAACAATCTTGACCTTTGTCTTGACACGATGGTCATAGGGTTCAGTTCAGTGATAAACAAACTGAAAGAACAGCCTGTCGCCATCAGTTTCGCATTTCCCGGACCGGCAGACTACCCAAACGGCATCATAGGCGGCTACCTTCCGAACTTCCCTTCATTCAGAGACGGAGTGGCCCTCGGACCGTTCCTCAATGAAAAATTCGGAATTCCGGTATTCATCAACAATGACGGAGATCTTTTTGCCTACGGAGAAGCACTGGGAGGGGTCCTTCCCGAAATCAACGCCAGACTCGAGGCTGCAGGAAGCGACAAGCGCTACCACAACCTCATCGGCTACACTTTCGGCACCGGGCTCGGCATCGGCACCGTAATCAACGGCGAACTCAACCGTGGGGACAACTCCTGTGTTGAGACCTTCTGTCTGCCGCACAGTAAGATCAACGGTGTAATCGTGGAAGACGGAGCTGCCATCAGGGCCGTCAAAAGGGTATATGGCGAACTTTCAGACAACCCGAACCATGGACTTGAGCCTAAAGACATCTTCGATGTTGCAGAAGGCACACGTGAAGGCAACAGGGAGGCCGCCATCAAGGCATTCAATGAGATGGGCGAAGTTGCAGGAGAAGCGATGGCCACTGCCGTCACACTCATCGATGGCCTCATCGTAATCGGCGGCGGCATCATCGCAGCCAGGAAATACATCATGCCGGGCCTGTTCAGCGCATTGAGAGGCAAGATAAGAACACTTTCAGGCGAAGAACTCAACAGGGTTCAGATGAAAGTATATGACCTGGACAATGAGAACGAATTCGCAGATTTCGCCCGCGGGGACAGACGCTACATCAAGGTCTACGGCACCGACAGGGAAGTCTCTTACGACCCGCAGAAACGCATTGGAGTAGCCATTTCAAAAATGGGGGCCAGCAAGGCAATATCAGTCGGAGCATATACATTTGCTCTCGACCAGCTTGACAAAAAATAAAAAATGCACAAATCATGTATCCATTAAAATTCACACCGATATTGAAATCAATGGTCTGGGGCGGAGAAAAAATCGCCCCGTTCAAGGCCATTTCCACCGACCAGCACAACATAGGGGAAAGCTGGGAACTCTCAGGAGTCAAAGGAAATGAATCCGTGGTGGCAAACGGAGAATATGCCGGCAGAACCATCTCCGACCTCATAAGGGAATTCAAGGACAGGCTCATCGGGAAAGCCAACTACGAAAGGACCGGAGAGGAGTTCCCGCTCCTTATCAAATTCATTGATGCAAAGCAGGACCTTTCCATCCAGGTGCATCCGGACGATGAACTCGCCGCCAAAAGGCACAACGGTTCCAAAGGCAAGACCGAGATGTGGTATGTGGTAGCCACAGATGAAAATGCCCATCTCATGGCCGGGCTCAAGCAGGAAATCACCCCAGAGGAATATGTACAAAGAGTGGAAAACAACACCATCACTGATGTCCTCCAGGACTTCAGCCTCAAGCCGGGAGATGTATTCTTCCTCCCTGCCGGCCGCATCCACAGCATCGGGGCGGGCTCTTTCATAGCCGAGATACAGCAGACTTCTGACATCACATACAGGATTTATGATTTCGGAAGGCTCGGACTTGACGGCAAGCCGCGTGAACTCCATACCGAGCTCGCCAAAGACGCCATAGACTACAAAGTCTATCCGGACTACAGGACCCATTACGAGAAAGGGAAGAACAAGGAAAATGTACTTGTAGACTGCAGGTATTTCACCACCTCACTCTACGATCTCGACAAGGAATACGACATGGATCTGAAGGCTCTTGACTCATTCCTTATAATGATATGCATCAGCGGCAGCGGCAAATTGACCGATTCCGAAGGGAACGCTGAAACCTTCCGAAAAGGGGAGACCATCCTCATTCCTGCCTCAACTGACGGCATCAAAGTCGTCCCTGACGGGAACATACAGTTCCTCACCAGCTATGTAAAATAAGACAGGGCGCAGGCGATCAAATCCTGAAAATCAGATGAATCCGCCTGGACTGTAAGCAGAATGAAACAGACAAGGGGCTGTGTCAAACGATCATTTTGACACAGCCCCTTTAAGATGTGTAAGAATTAGTAGTCACATCTGAAATCAATTGCCCTGCCGGTCCCTGATTTTCATTTCACCATCTGCCTTCAGCAGAATGGCAATCCTTCAGTTCTTCCCCAAAACGGCAGACATCAGCTTTTTTCTTTTTAACAAAATGCCGCCATCCGGCAATCTTCAACCTGAAAAGAATCCAATGCTTCTGAAGTCCATCGCCTTCAAAATAAATTTTGAATGTGATAAAAAAGAGAAATTCCTTCAAAAAAGAGAAAAATCCCGCTGTATTTCACCACATATTTTTGAGATTCACAAACTGCCTGGCGATTTCGGAGCAAAGGCCCCCAGAAAACCGATGATTATTTCGGAGTAAAACCACCCAAAAAGGACCCTATTATAAATAAAAAAGGCATGGAACTCGGCTCGCGGGCCTCAATTTTTCGGAGCATTGCCACCCAGTTGTCCTGACGAGTGTAAACGGTAACGGGAAGTGCACAGATTTCGGTAATCGGGAGTGCTCAGATTTTGGTAACAATAATGCACCGATTTCGGTAACAACGATACACAACTTTCGGTAACAAGACTGCACAATCTGCAAAGGTA
>JADIMO010000122.1 GCA_017694755.1 Candidatus Cryptobacteroides merdavium | reverse complement strand
CTGACCATTGACCATTGACCGTTGACCGCTGAATGTAATTTTGAACTGAATCAGATATGAAATACCTGTTTATAGTACAAGGCGAAGGCAGGGGACATCTTACCCAGGCCATGACAATGGAAAAGATGCTTTCGGCCCATGGCCATGAGGTGGTCGGGATGCTTGTAGGGAAAAGCAAGGCGAGAGTGCTCCCGGACTTTTTCCTGCATGGGGTGAAGGCTCCGGTGCAGCAGTTCCTGAGTGTGAACTTTCTCCCTTCTGCAGCCAACAGGAAGGCCGACATGGGCAGGAGCATCCTCTATAACCTTGTGACCATGCCACGCTACCAGAAAAGCATGTCATTCCTGAAGAATGCCATCAATGAATCCGGGGCCGATGCCGTGATCAATTTCTATGAACTGCTGACCGGGCTGACATATCTGCTTTATAACATTCGCACTCCGCAGATCTGTATCGGACACCAGTATCTGTTCCTGCACAGGGATTTCAACCTGCCGCATCACAGATACGCCGGAATTTCCGTCCTGAACTTCTATTCGAGGCTGACATCCATAGGCGCAAGCCGTCATCTGGCTTTGTCATTCAGGAAAATGCCGGATGACAACGGTCACAATATAAAGGTGGTGCCTCCTCTTCTCCGTCAGGAAGTGCTTGACATGACTCCGTCAAAAGGCAATTATATACATGGCTACATGCTGAATTCCGGCTTTTCAGCCGATGTCATGAAATGGCATGCCGCACATCCGGATGTCGAACTCAGGTTTTTCTGGGACAAATGGTCTGAGGGGCCTGTCAAGAAGGTGGATGGCACACTGAGTTTCTATACCCTTGATGACAAGGAGTTTCTCCGCCAGATGGCAGGCTGCCGTGCATACGCCAGCACCGCCGGTTTTGAGTCAATCTGCGAGGCCATGTACCTCGGCAAGCCGGTCTTGATGGTGCCTTCGCATGTCGAACAGGAGTGCAACGCTTTCGATGCCACAAGATGTGGAGTCGGCATTGCCGCCAGAAACTTCGACCTCAGTGCCCTCCTTGAATTTGCCGACAGCTTTGAACCTGATGCGGAATTCCCTTCATGGGCCCGTTCTGCCGAAGAAGTGATCATCCGCGAAATAGAGTCCTGCATTTAGTGCAGATTGCAGGAAGATGAACCTGTCATCTCAGGTTTGATGGCTGCACTCTATAATGAAAGGCCCCTGTCATTGCTCCGAAATAGAGTTTGACAGGGGTCTTTTGAAGTTATGTCGCAGGTACTGGATCAGTCTCTCTGCGCTCCGTACTGGCTATAGTCACCGGTCGGAGTGAAGATGCCGTTCTCAAAGTCCGTTGTAGCCAATGGATTTGTGTCAACTGCAACAATTTCATTGCATGCGTCAAAACCTTCTTTATCCACTCGGTTCATGCCTCCGTAGAACCATTGCCAGTTGGTGTCTTCTCCGTTCTTGTATACGATACTGTCATCTACAAGAGTGCCTGTAGGATTTCCGGTGTAAGGTGTTCCGGTTTCAGCGCTTGTGTCTGCCGGACGGAAGAAGGCCATATTGGCTGTAGTACCGTCGGTCCAGAACAGGTTCTTTGTCACGCTGATTGTATTGAGTGATGAATACAGGACACATCCGGACGTCGTGGACCACAGGTTGATGACTGTGTTGTTCTCAAAAACAAAGTTTGAGAAGCTGCAGCTGTTTCCGCTTATGATTCTGAAGTCTTTGACACCATTTTGACTATAGAGCACATTGTTCTTTAATGAAATTGTCCCGTGCGATGCCGTACTGCTGCCGAAGCTGAACAGGAGTAACTGATTCGTGCCCGGTATTTCAATTTCGCTGTCTTCGACTGTAAATTCGGCATAGCTTCGTGCGGATGAACTTACATAAGTGAACGGCCTTCCGCTCGGCATTGTAAAGTGACAGTTGATGAAGCCCACATATCCGTATGCTCCGTCACGATTCTGTGCGAACAGATAGTTGCCGGTATTTGTGGCGTCTATATCAATATTGTATGCCACGAATGTGCCGTCAGTGTTCCCGGCTCCCTGATTCAGTGCTACCTGGGAATTGAGTATCATGCTGCTTCTCTGTCCAGGGGTATTGCCTATAATGATCAGCTGGTAGACTGCTCTTGCAGTACTTTCTGCGTTATTGGTATCGTATGTGAGGGTTGCATCCTGATCCACGAAAAATACTTTGGTAATCTCAGTGGTTGAGGTTATGGATGCGTCCTCACTTACAAGAGTGGCTTCTCCGTATTTCGTCTTGTTGTAGACTTTGCCTGCTATCGTGATGTCAAGGCCTGCTTCATACATCTCGTAGTAGGTGTCGTATGAAGGCATTGCGGTCGTGGACCTCGCGTTCGCTATTGAGCCGTATACGTCATCGTCGCTGTTGTATGGAAGCACGTAGAGGACATATTCCGTATTGCCTGAGAGAGGAGTGCCGTCGGCGGTCTGGTCAAGGACAAGGGTCTGCGTGCCGGTCTGTTCGGTGGCGGATTCAAACGCAGGTTGTTCAGGTGCGTTTTCGGTAGCGGCGAGAAGCAGGTATCTCCATGATGTCACATCGCTGTTCGGGGTGACAGTGAAGGAGAGAGAGGCGCTTGTGGCAGCATCATTGTTGGCAGTTACCGTGGCGGCAGGACTGGCCGGGACTGGCTCGGCGGAGAGCTCCACTTTCATCTTGGTGATTGCAGAGAGTCCCTTTGAACTGACAGCGAGTATGCTGACGTCTGTCTGTGTGTCGGCGCTCACCCTTGTCTGGATGCCGGTGTCTGCAGATGCGGAAGCCGGTGCAGTCACCGTAAGCGTAGCTGTCGGCTCAGCCCCGTCGAGAACGGCTCTCCATCCGGTAGGAGCGGACACTATGGCTTCAGTCACTCCGGTTATGCTTACGCTGTAGCTCTTAGTCTCCCCGTATTCGAATACGACAGGAGTCGAATAGTCCACCCCGTTTATGGCGCAGAGAAAGTCAGGGACCACGGCTATCTCCACTTCTGTACCGTCCGCGAGAGTGATCGTGAAGGTCTCGCCGTCATATTGTATGTCCCTGAAGAAGTCCGATCCCTCTCCGGTGGCCGGAACTTTTTCGCCGTCCGGGTCCAGGACATCTGTCCATGAGGCTCCATTGTCGTAGCTCACCTGCCAGTATCCTTCTGCGTCAATCCTGAACTGAGGGGCGGTTCCTGACGCGCTTACTGGCGAGCCGTCCACCTTGATTTCTTCCCATGAACTGCCGTTGTCATAGCTGACGATCCAGTTGCCGTCCTCATTTACGGATATCTGCGGGGTGTTTCCCACGGCTCCGTTGGTCAGAGTGTATTCACTTCCGTCGGAAGTCGTTATGACATAGCCGTTCTCCGTTTCTTCGACGCTGTTGATCAGCACGCCGTCTTGGACGAGTGCCGATATTGCGGCTACATTTTCGTTTAGGGCAGGCAGCTGAGTCTCCAGAGCCTGTATCCTGCTTTCAAGTGAATCTACCCGCTGCTCGAGTTCATCGAGGTTATTGCAGGCAAAGAGGGCGGTGCCGCCTGTGAGTATGGCTGCCCATCTGATGAAGTCTTTAAATCGCAGTTTCATTTTATCGTTGATTTTTAAATTGTTGTATTCTTGTGTCCACGGTTTCCCACAGAGACGCAAATTGTCATTTGAGGGCATTGAGCCATGCGGGCACATAGCCAAGCCGTTTGCTTAATTGGGCTTCGTAGAGGGATTCCGGAGTGACCGGGGTTCCGTTGCTGCTGAGGCGTTTGGTCTGGCTTTCGTCAAAAGTGACAGCCGCCCCGTGGAAGCCGACAATGACAGGCGGAAGGAATTTCCACCATTGCGACGAATTGTCCCACCATATGAATGATGCTTCGCTATACCTCGCATTCGTGGCGTTGAAGTTCCATATCGTAAGGTCATCCAGATGGTTCGGCATCTGCGCTGCGTCACCTCCCTGTCTCCATCTCATCATGGCTCCGCTGCAGCAGTCTATGAGTGTTGCCCTTGGTTGGGTGGCATGGGCTTCAAAACAGCCGTCTTCTCCCCATACATTTCTCCAGAGCACTGTACCCATGCTCTGCTTTGAAACGCCTGTGGCATGGTACTGACCGGCGCGGTCACTCCATGTGCCGGTGACATTATGGCCGAGATCGTCCATCATGTTGCCGCTTGCATGGTCGTCCACCTTTCCGATGAATACACGTGATGACCGCTCGGAGCGTATGGCCGAATGACCTCTGTTGCCGTCAATTACAATGTCGTATGCAGACACGTTGGCGCTGCTGATGATGGAGCATGCCTCGCTGACGCTGTGGAATCCTACCCTGCGTATCCATGAGTTCACAAGCCTCGTCATGCTTATCGGCTTGTAGGCACCGTCATCCTCCCATGATGCGTGGTGGTCGAAGTTCTCTTTGGCGTAGCCTGTGAATGTGAGGTCTTCCACTCCGACATTCTCATAGTGCTGGTATCTTACTATTGTCCACTTCCAATCTGCCTTGATCTCATGCATCAGCGGTTCACAGAAAGTGACTGTGTTCCCGCTGGCGGATTTCACTTGGTGCAGGTCTTCCACTGTCACTCCGCTGGTCGCTATCTCCCATGAAGCAGTTGCGCTGAATGGAGCCAATTCTTCTGCAACGATGTCAGGGTCAGAGTTCGGAGCCATATACAGACATACCCAATCTCCGGCATTGAGACTGCCTGTCCCGTCCACTGTGACGGAAAAGTCTCCTTTCCTGGAGTCTCCTGTCACTGTGGCAAGCACATTGCCGGTCTGTACTCCTGTATTGTGTTTCAGCTGTATCATGTCGAGTGAGGAGTAGAGTACTCCCGGTGTGACCGGCTGGTTCGGGTCGGCCATGACGAGATTTGTCTTGTCCCTGCCCGCTCCTTTCAGTATATAGTTGCTGCCTCTGATGACCAGAGACTGGCTTATCCCGTTGACATCGTCATCGGCAGTGTGCAGTATGAATTCCCCTTCAGGGAAATATATCACGGCATTGCGAGGGGCATTGTTGTGCGGGAATGTAAGCTGGGTGCCGTTTTGATTGAGCTCAGGGTTCCCGAAGACATCCGAGAGCAGGCTTATGAATGCCTCCCTGTCGGAAACGTCGTCATCTGCCACAGCTCCGTAGTCCGTTATATTATATGCGGTATATCCGTTGCTTGCAATGTATCTGCCTCCGCTTTCCATAATTGTGACCTCAGGCGGGGCAGTCTCTCCGTGCATGTAGCCCGCATAAGAGAAGTCGAGGAGCACATTGTCCTCATCTTCTGAGATGAATTCATTCCATTCTGTGCAAGCTGCCTCGTCAAGAGATACCGGGTTCAGTACAAATGTTAAGGCATATACTCTCAGAAACATGTTTTCTGACTGGAGATAGACTTTCACTTCGTATTCGCCAGCGGTACCGGAAGATGGGCCAGTGACAATGATTTCATGTCCTTCGTCTGTTTCTGTTATCTGCACTCTCCATCCGTCAGGGCATTTGCAGAAGGCTTCAGCCACATCGTCTGAAAATTTTACCTGAAAATGCAGACTTTCATTGAGCAGGATTGTTTCTCTGCCTTCATTGAAGCCTGATATTTCCATGGTCAGGATATCAAGGACCTGAAGTTCAACATCCCTGCCGTCGGCAAGGGTGATTTTCAGTGTGCCTGACGCCTCGTCATATTCAACATCCGTGAAAAATGAATCAGTCAGGTCTGATGACGAGGCGTAAACAGGATTTCCTTCATTATCAGTGATGTCTTGCCATGAGCTTCCTTCGTCTGTGCTGATCTGCCATATGCCGTCACTGCTGACTCTTACTTGCGGTACAACGGCATCTTCACCGAAAGCATTGGATGAGCCTTCGATGATTCCCGGCTCGCCGTTTCCGATCTGGACTGTCCAGTTGCCATCTTCGTCTATTCCTATCACTGGGGTAATGCCTTTCCCGTCTTTGCCTGCATAGATGCTGGCTGTGGTCCCGTCGCTGAGTTCAAGATCGTATCCTGTGCCGTCTTCACGTTCGGTGCATCCGAGAATCGATATTGCATCGTCAAGGACTGCCTGTATGGCAATTATGTTGCTGTTCACCTGTGAAACCGTGGCTTCGAGCGCAGCGACCCTGTCTTCCAGACCGCTGAGGTCTGATTCAAGCTGCGAAGTGTCCATGCAGGCTGTGACTGACATGCATGCAGCCAGGAGTGATATTATCTTGTGTTTCATGAGTTGTGTGCTGTTGTTTATGTTTTGTGTCCGGAATTGTCTTGTGTTTTGGCGCTGATTCCCGGATGCTTCGTGATGGTCTTGCTGATGACGGTCACAGCAGTTTCTGCAGTATGCCTTTCCTGTACCATACGTCGTCGCTTTCCTCCAGCTTGTCCTGCAGGGCGGAGCAGAGTGTGCTGAAAAGTTCCGGATTGTCTTTGTATGAAATGTTTTCCAGCTGGTACGGGTCGTTCAGGTTGTCGAAGATGAGCACGCGCTTCAGGGTCATGTCGCGGTGGACGGATATTTCCATCGTGTAGCGGTCTGTCCTGACGCCGCGGGCTTCCGGGAAGAATCCGCTGACGGTGCCGTCCGGGTCTTTCTCTCCGTCAAGGTTCCTCATGTAGAGGGTGGCTGTCGGGGGAGTGCATTCCCTTCCGTCTTCCAGGAATATCGGAGAGAGGTCATGCCCTTCGGCAGTGTCAGGTATGCGCGATTCCAGTCCGGCGAGGCCGAGTAGGGTAGGCATGATGTCCGTGGTGCTGAGCATGGTGCCGTCCACCCTGTGCCTTATCTTTCCCGGATAGCGTATGATGAACGGGACATTGTAGGATTCTGTCCAGATGGAGTTTTTCGGGTCGTATGTGCCATGGCTGCACATCGTTTCACCGTGGTCCGAGGTGAATACGACTATGGTGTTCCTGTCGAGACCGAGCTTCTTCAGTTCGGAGAGCAGGCGTCCGAATTCCCGGTCCACACCGGTGACATTGGCGAAATAATATCTTGCGGCCGGGGCCTTGGTGAGGGTGGTGTCGGCATTGTCCCGGACATACAGGTCTTCCATGCTCATTTTTTCATAGAGCCTGTAGTCCTCTTCCATGCAGTCGTCAAGGCTTTCATACGGACTGTGCGGAGGATTGTAGGCAAGGACGAGGAAGAATGGCTTTCCTGCCTCCCTCTGTCCGTCCCTGTTCCGGAGGTATTCTATGGCCTTGTCCGTTTCGTGTTTCACTGAATATTCGTGCGGGTCGTGGCGTTTGCCTTCGGTGTCCCAGTAATGCGGGGCCTTGTGGACATCGTAGGTACCGTAGGAGTACCAATAGTCGAAGCCGTGCCGCCTTTCCGGCGGGGTGTAGGCATCCCATTCGGGATTCCTGTCGCTCACATAGTGCCCCGGATTGGCAGGGTCGTTCTTCATCGGAGTTTCCGCATGGAGCTTGCCGATGTAGCCGCAGCTGTACCCGGCGGCTTTCAGCACGTCGGAGATGCAGACTGCGTCAGTCCTCAGGGTGCTTTCAGGGCGCAAGGCCATGCAGTTGAGGGTGACTCCGCTGCGTTCGGGATACATCCCGGTGAGGAATATGCCTCTGTAGGGGCTGCTGAGCGGGCAGGTGCTGACGGCATCCGAAAGCACAATGGACTCGTCGGCGAACCTGTCCAGATTCGGGGTGATGACAGGGTCTGCCTTCCATCCCACGTGCCCGGAATATTCCGGCTCATCCCAGAATGCAAGAGATGAGGCGCGGAACTGGTCAGGGAACACATAGATGATATTGGGCATGGCATTTTCTGCCGTGCTGCAGGCCACGGCTGCCAAGCCGCTGACGGGGAGTATTATTTTTTTCAATTTCATTTATTAGCAGTATTTGAATCCTGTATCGGTTTTCAAAAAATTCTTTTGCCTGTCTTCCCGGCATGAATTGCCCGGAAATTTTTTATGAAGTTTATTCCGTAAAATACAAAACGGTTTCTTTCTGTCAAATCCTGCCCCCCCTGTCATGATATTAGCGGCATCACCCTTTCATGCCGTTACCTTTAAGGGTGATTTCTTCGGTACGGGCTTCCGTCGTCTTGAAAGTGAGTACTGTATTGCCGCCTTCATGCGAAACGGTGACATTGCCGGGTGCGTTCCCGTCAAATGTCCACAGGCCGGCTATCACTACCCTGACGGTGACAGGGGAGCATGGATTGTCTATCCATTTCCTGCCGTAGACGCTTCTTTCTGTCCTCCTGCCGTTTTCATCAAATACTTCGTCGCTCGGTCCCTGATAAATGTTCAGGTCCGGGCTGCTTGTGCTCAAGGTGAGAACTCCTCCGGAAATGCTGTACATGAGCATGCAAGGCGTGGCTTCGACAAGACCGGATGCCTGTCCGTTCTTGTTGTCGCTTGCAGTGTCCTGTTTTTTCAGTTCCTCGAATACGGCGCAGGCGGTGATCCCCGTTTCGGTGTCATGTATGATATGTGCCTTTTTGTCGCACCTTATCACGGTGTACGGAAGTTGGCGGGAATATTTATCCACATCTTCGTCCGAAGCATGAATGGCGGTCATGTATTCATAACTGTCCTTCATGTATTTGTCCCCGGCGAGAATCCCTTTGCCCACCATGTCACCATGGCAGATCCAGGCTTTTTCAAAATATCCTTCCGTCTGGGCGTCCGTTTCTTCGTGAAAGGAACGCTGGAGGCCGCGAGAGACTTCCACCTTTGCATCCTTTACGAACCAGGCGTTGCCGAAACGGTCCTGAAGCGTTGTCATTTCGCCTGTATATGTCTCGTCGAAGTTCATCACCGATATCTTGCCCCCGTTGACTGTGGTCGATGCGGACAGTATGTCTTCGATGGCTACTGATGCGGAAGGGTCCGGGGCGGGAAGCGAGTTCTGGAACAATGTGGTATGCAGGTCAGAGCCTGGCAGCATGTTCTGCAGGTCCGAACCGAGGGCAATGATCCTGTTCCCGAACGCAAAGAATGACTTGCGCGCCCGTAGGGAGCCGTTGTATTTGTCATGCTCGTGCAGTATCATGGCGTATGCCCCTGTCGTGCCCTTGTGGGAAACCCCTCCGGCGAACCACTCGTCTGAAAGAAGCATTTCCTCGTAGCCTGAAAATTCGTCGACATTCCGTACATCGGCTTTCATGGCTTCCAGAGGGATGGCAGCCGCCGTTGTCCCCGGAATGTGACACCAGTCGTAGCCGTTCACCTGATATCCGCTGCCGATGCTGCTGACCGGGTTCCCGTCGGCTATGATCTCCATGCTGCCGTGGGTGAGATAGCGTCCGTAATGGTTGGCCCCGTTGTATATTTCCGAAGACCAGAGATATCTGCTGTGTCCGGCTATGGTCACGAGCCAGTCGTCCTGCCTGTAAGAGAGGGAGCAGTTGAACGGATAGACATGGCAGCCCACCGGCGATGTTTCCGGACTGATGCCCGCCGATGTGAATTTCTCTCCCCATTTTCCGGATGAACCGTTCAGCCTGAGATAGGCGGAAGCAAGGTCCCTGTCAATCTCTTCCAGTCCGTCCGGGGTGCCCGCATCGGCAAGAAGGGCATATTGTGAAGGTATCAGTGACCCTTTCCCGTCCGGATGCCTTCCTGACATGGCGAGCGGAAATGACTTGAGATTGCAGTAGAAACGCATTTCCAGCAATGCCCGTTTGAGGATGGAGTGGCTTTCTTCAGAGATGGCGAATCCTGTTCCGTGAAGCATCCAGACTGCGTTTACCGCCCCGTCGAATCCCCCTGTGGCATATGCAGGATAGGCCTTGCGGTGGTGCTGTACGCTTCCATCGCGCTTGAAACATGGCTGCAGCCCGTCCGTGTACCGGAACCCGTTGTCAATCCATCTTGAAAATGCCTTTAAATATGCCTCCTTGTAAGGCCCGTCCTCCAGCATGATGATGGAGGCGGCGCGGCCCATGAGGGAGGTGTTGAAGGCGTCTATGTCCATTCCCGGGGCTTCAGGCGCCTTTTTCACTTCTCCCACTCCGGAGAACCATTCCATTGCCTGTTGTACCCGCCTTGCAAGCCCTGCCTCTTCAAGGACTTCCTTCATTATTACCGGTGCGGTGTAGAAGTTCCTCATGCTGTAGCCGAGATGGTGCAGGGTGCCGAGTGCGCTCCCGGCCGCAAATCCCTGGTCGAGAAGGTGCCTGGTCATTTTCACATACATTTCAGCGACCTCATTTTTCCATCCGGGGTCTTCTGTGTTCATGTATGCTATGGCAAGGTCCAGGAGAAAGTCATTTGCCGGTCTGAGCAGCTGTCCGTTGTCCGAGAATTGAACTGATGCGTCCCTGATGCCGAGATTGATGTAGGTCTCGCCGTATCTGGTGAAGAATACGGGCTTTCCCGTGACTGTCCCGTCATCATTCGTGCGGATGCCGTATGAATTGAATGTCTCGCGCAGGGCTTCTGGACTCTTGGTCTTCTTTCCTTCACTCACGAGGGCAGTAAAGCGGTCGCGGACGGTCTTCATGTCGGCCAGCTCCTTGTCGGAGATACTTTTCCCGACCGGGATGTCGAGCGACAGGTTCCAGCTTCTGTTGAGCACGAGCCAGTGGGATGTGGTCCCGCTGTTGATGAACGGAGCCTGCCAGTCGGCGGTGTGGTGCCGCACATCCTCGAATGCGGAGGCTATGATGCCGTCAAAGAAAAGCTCTCCCTTCTTCATGTCCTGCGGGGCGTTGATTACGACCCTGTCCATGCCTTCCTCAGGCTTTCCTTCCATGTCCCGGTCAAAGGCAACCCATGCCCCTCTCCATCCTGTGAAGCCGAGCCTGTAGTCGAAACCGCAGCATTCCCTGTCACCTTTCATGAAAGAGAATCTGAGGCTGCCGGAAAGCGGCACTGCGGAATACACCCAGAAGACGAAGGTGGACACGGAGGTTTCCTTCGGGTTGGGATTTTCATGGAGATACGGTACCGGTACCGGAATCTCGATGGAGGCTCCGGCCCTGCTCCATTTCCAGAGGAGGGAATTTTCTCCGAGCTTTGAATGAAGTCCTGAAATTTTCAGGGAAGACTTTTTCAGGGCCCTGGCCGGGGCTGTCCCGTCTTCAAAGGAGAGTATTTCAGGGGTGTCCCTGAAATCAACATATTCCTGTATTTCCTTTCCCTCTGCACGGGAGTCTGCACGGCCTGAAGCCTGTGCCGCATATGTGGAAATAAGCAGCACAGGGAGCAGGGCAATTATCTTTTTCTTCAGCATCATCAGAGAGTGTCAGGGTTCTTCTGTCGGGATGTCCCGGAGGATTATTTTACAGGGGGAAGCCCCTTCTCAATGTTCTGCTTGCGTATGAGGGCCTCAAGGAAATAGTAGTCCGCATAGTTGAGAGGCACGTCTATGCTGCTGCCGTGAGGTATGCTTCCCACGGAGTGCATGAGAATGAAGCCGCCGTTGGTTCCCTGTGCCGCCCTGTATGCAGGGGTTGAGAGGGATTCTATTATTTTGTCCGCCTTTTCCTTGTACTCCGAGCTGCCGGTGTGGTATGACAGTTCGTAGAGTCCGGATGCTATGATGGCGGCGGAAGATACATCTCTTGGCTCGTCAGGTATGCCCGGCGCGTTGAAGTCCCAGTATGGCACGAGATCATCCGGCATGGTCTGACTGCTGAACAGGAAGTCAGCAACATGTTCGGACAGGTCAAGATACTTCTTGTCATGCGTGAAGCGGTATGCCACTGTATAGCCGTAGAGGGCCCATGCCTGTCCTCTCGCCCAAGCGGATTCGTCGGCATATCCCTGCGCAGTGCATTTCCTGCGCACTTCCCCTGTATTGAGATCGTAGTCAACTACATGATAGCAGCTCCAGTCCGGCCTGAAATGATTTTCAAGCGTCTTGTCGGCATGGCTGACGGCTATCTTGGCGTAAGTGGAGTCCCCGCTGAATTCGGTGGCCTTGAAGAGCAGCTCCAGGTTCATCATGTTGTCGATGATGACCGGGCATTCCCAGCCCCTTTCTGCCTGCCATCCTCTGTCCGTGTTCCATGACTGGAGTACGCCGGCTCCGGGCCTGAACCTTGTCGAAAGGGATTTGGCGGTGGTTATGCAGACATCTTTGTAGTCTTCGATATTCTTCAGCCTCAGTCCGTTGCCATAACTGTCGTATATCATGAACCCTACGTCGTGATGCCAGGTCAGATGCTGGATGGAGTCGAGCACTTCCGTGTGCTTTCTGGCGTGGTCTGCCCATTTTTCGTCACCGGTCAGTTCATACATGTACCAGAGTGTCCCTGCGAAAAATCCGCTCACCCAGTCGTCGGTGGGTACATAGACGATTTTCCCGTTCTGGTATGAAGACGGGATGCGGATGGTGTCGCCTTCTTCGGCGGCGTCCATGAGTGCGCCGATCTGGATTTCTGCATTTGCCACATTGTCCTCTATGATGTCTGGGCTTGCGGTACAGGAGAAGAATGCCGCCGCAGCGATTGCAAGGGCCAGAGGATAGCCGGTGTGCTTGGATTCAGATGATTTGATTTCCATTGGTTACAGTTGTAATATATTCAGTAGTACATATGTTACCGTTCACGTCAAACGACAAATATATGCAATGTTTAATGAAAATCAAAATTATTGCTAATTTATTATCAATCTGTTTGTAAATGATGAAAAACTTGATAAATTTGCGATTTTGACCACAAATCTGAATTACGGATGAGAAGGATCGCGATTGTTCTTGTTTTTTCATTTATCATGCTGTCAGTTAGGACAAATGCAGCTGTAAATGCACAATATGGCTTTGAAGACGGTGTACCAGGGTTCGTGACTGTTAACGGAGGAGGGGAGGTGACTTCTTCCGGAGAAAGGTTCAAGGACGGGGCAAGTTCCCTGAAATTTTCCTGGACGGGCCAGGCCGAGCTGGTCTTCAATGATTTCCTTGCGATAGAGGCTTCCATGAAGGTAAATGGGGCGGGAATCATGGTATGGATATACAATACAGTTCCTGTGGATGCCCCTCTGCGCTTTACGTTCAAGGACTGGAATGACGGTGAGATCTGCCATTTCGATTTCAACATGAATTTCAAAGGATGGCGTACGGCATGGATAAAGTATATTGACATGCATCTTCCGGACGGGAGGTACTATGGTGACCTGAAGGTGGCTGACCGTCCCGTGAACGTGTCGAAGATGACGGTGTCGACCCCACCTTCCGTCCCTGCCGGCACCATATATGTCGACAGGCTTTCGTTCCGTACGGTAAAGCTGCATGACCAGATCACTCCGGACATGCAGATCCCGGACAACAACAATCACCTTGCCCGGAACATGTGGCACTGGTGCCGCCTGTGGGAATGGGAGCAGTATCCGGAACTTCAGGCTGAACCTGTCGGGGAAGAGCAGAAGGCAATGCTTTCGGCAGTGGAGGAAAGGATTGACAAGATGATGGCCGGAGGGCTTTCAAGCGCCGCCTATGTGAAGAACACTCTGCTGAAAAGGGCTGATGATTCGTATGCGAAATATGGTTTGAAGCGGTTGCCAGACGGTTCGGTTACCGGGGCGCCGCTCCTGAGTGACGACGAATTCAACAATTCCCTCGGGGAAATGAGAATAAGGTACATCGGACAGCTGGTCTATTATTATGCCCAGGACTGGTTCTATACCGGCAACAGGGCCAATCTTGACAAGGTGTTCACGGCAATGGACCATGCCATAGACCAGGGCTTCGCGTTCGGAAGCGGACAGGGGACCAATCACCATTACGGCTATCAGGTCCGTGAACTTTACAAGGGAATGTGGATGCTGCGCAAGGAGATAGCCGCGGCAGGCAAGACTGACGAGTATGTAAGGGTGCTGGAATACTGGAGCGGACTTGCGGAGACGAGGCTGCCTTTCCAGAAAGGAAGGGACGGGATGTTGGACAGCTGGCACACTCTTCTGGAATGTAAGTTGGTGGCTGCCATGATGAATCCTTCGGACGATGTCCGCTATGCCAAGATGAAGGCTCTCGGAGTATGGCTTTCCGGTTCTCTTGACTATTCTCCTGGCACATTGGGCGGGATCAAGCCGGACGGCACTTCGTTCCATCACGGAGGACTTTACCCGGCTTATTCGGTGGGCGCCTTCGCTGCTCTCGGCGACTATTGCCGCTGCACGGCAGGGACGGATTTTACGATAGACGAGGATGCCCGGAAATGCTTCAAGCATGCCCTGCTGACAATGCGTGACTATTGCAATCTCACGGACTGGGGGCTCGGTGTCTGCGGAAGGCACCCGTTCAACGGCTTCATACCGAAGGCTGACATCAATGCCTTTGCCAGTCTCGCGCTTCTCGGCGATCTCACCGGCTCCGGCATGGCGGCTGATCCTGAGTTAGGAGGGGCATACCTTTATCTCGGGGCGCCGGACGAAGAGCTTGCTGCTGAAATAAGAAAGGCCGGAATCACTGCGTCACAGGCACCGCAGGGTTTCTTTGTGATGAATTACGGGGCTATGGGCATCCACAGGAGGGACAACTGGATGCTTGTCCTGAAAGCATACAACTCCGATGTGTGGAGTTCGGAAATATATGCGGCAGACAACAGATACGGCCGTTACCAGAGCTATGGCTCGGCCCAGCTGATAGGTTCGGGGAACCCCGTATCCGCCGAGGCCAGCGGATTTTCCCAGGAGGGCTGGGACTGGAACAGGGTACCTGGCGCCACCACTATACATCTGCCTTTCGACATGCTTGAAAATCCGCTGAAGGGGACCTTGATGGAAAGAAACGACAGCCGTTTCCCGGGAGTTTCTTCACTTGAGGGAAAGAACGGTGTGCTTGCATTTACTTATGTCGAGAGGGACAGGCAGAATTTCTGCCCGGGTGCCACGGCTACAAAAAGCGTGTTCTGCTTTGACAACAGGATAGTGTTCATCGGCAGCGGCATATCCAATAATTCGCAATATCCTACCGAAACTACTCTGTATCAGCTGCGCCTTGACGACAGGAATGCCGAGGTGGATGTGAATGAGGAATGGCTCGATGCCTTCCCTGTGACATATCATTTCCAGGGCGGAGGCCAGGCCGTGCTGACGGATACGAAAGGGAATACCTATATAATAAGGGATGCATCCGGGCTGACGGTGCTCAAGCAGGGCCAGACTTCCCCTTCCGATACCAAGAAGAAGACCGGGACAGGCGATTTCGTCACTGCCTATATAGACCACGGTGTGTCCCCTTCGGAAGCGTCCTATGAATATATGATGCTTGTCCAGCCGTCAGGGAAGGATGTAAACCGTTTTTCAAGGAATCTGCCGTATACGGTAATAAGGAATGACAATGTGGCACATGTGGTCAATGATCATATTACAGGGACGACTGCCTATGTCTGCTATTCGGCTTACGACGGCGCGGCCTCTTCCGAGGCTTTAGGACACCTGCCTTCCGGTAAGGATTCCAAACCGTATCTGCCTGTGGCTTCCATAGATGCGGAAACGATAGTCATGGAACGTATGTCAGAGGACGGTAGCGTGGTGATGAGTATCTGCACTCCGGATCTGGGCATTACGCAGAAAGGCTATACCACTGCCCAGCCGAGCCAGTCTCTTGAAAGGACAGTGGTCCTGGACGGTGAATATGTCCTTGAAGGCAATGAAGGCAATGTCAGGCTTGATGCCGCCGGCGGGAAGACCGTGCTGACGGCCACATGTCTTCACGGCCTGCCTGTGGAGTTTCATCTCAGGAAAAAATGAGTCTTCGGGCCGGTACGGCCGGCCTATATATAACTAACTACATTACAGATGCATAGATTTATAGTATCATTTGTTCTGTCGGCTTTTTTCGCCTTGGCGGCGGGAACGTTGTCAGCCCAGAATGTACAGGTGACAGGACGCATTGTTGATGCAACGGGAGCGCCGCTTGTTGCCGTAACTGTCTATGAAGCCGGAAACACATCCAACGGTGCGGCTTCCGACTTGGACGGAAACTATTCCATTTCTGTACCTCAGTCCGCGACCCTGGTTTTCTCCTGTCTCGGATTCGAGGAGGTCCGGGAAGCCGTGGGGAAAAGAAGTGTCATCAATGTTACGTTGAATGAAGAGCAGCTTTCGCTTGATGCCGCCGAAGTGGTGAGCATCGGTTACGGTTCCGTGGCAAGACGGGACCTGACGGGATCCGTAAGCAAGGTGGACATGGGGGACATAATGAAGACCCCGGTCACCAATTTTGACCAGGCGCTCACCGGCAGGGTGGCGGGTGTCGTGGTGTCCACTTCCGACGGTTCCCTCGGGGCGGAAGCCAACATCGTCATCCGAGGCAACAACTCTCTGACCCAGAGCAGCGCACCTCTTTATGTCATTGACGGATTCCCGTCCGAGAGTTCCATGGCTCTGTCGCTGAACTCAGCCGACATCGAGTCCATAGACATCCTGAAGGACGCCTCGGCAACTGCCATTTATGGGGCGAGGGGAGCGAACGGCGTCATTGTCATCACCACGAAACAAGGTATCGAAGGCAAGCCGAAAGTCAATTTCAGCTCTTCGTGGACCTACAACGAGATCTCCAATAAAGTGGATCTGATGGATGCATACGAGTTTGTTGATTTCCAGACGGACAAGTATGCCATTTCCGGAGGCACGAACATCTACCTTGAACATGACGGGCAGACTTATTCCCTTGAAGACTACAGGAACGTGAGGACATATGACTGGCAGGACAGGATATACAGGCCGGCCTTCGTGCAGAACTACAACATTTCGCTTTCCGGAGGAAGCAAGGAGGCTGGCAACCGTTACAATGCCAGCTTTTCTGTCCTTGACCAGGACGGAATCATTGTCAATTCCAATTTCCAGAGATATCAGGGAAAGATCAACTTTTCCCAGAACATAGGCAAGAAGGTCAAGGCCGACCTTAACGTCAACTATTCCCGCACAATCACGAAAGGTACCAATCCGACATCGGCACAGCAGTCATCATCTGCATCAGGATGGCTGATGTATTCCGTATGGGGGTACCGTCCGGTGAAGCCGATATGGGATGAGGGTTCCGACGACGAGTTCCTCAACTCGCCGTTTGATGAGGAGATCGCTGATGCCAGCGACTACCGCTTCAACCCGGCCCTGTCCGTCCGCAATGAATACAGAAGGACCGTACAGGACTATCTCAACGGACAGCTGGGCCTTACCTGGACCATCATTCCTGATCTTGTCTTCAAGACAACCGGCACATATACTTACCAGAACCGCCGTAGGGAAGAGTTCAACAATTCCATGACATATACCGGAAATGAACGCTCTCCGTCGGGCAACGGCATCAACGGAGCCATCTACTGGACCAACTGGGTGACATGGCTGAACGAGAATACACTCACATGGACAAAGCACATCAAGAGAAAACATCATCTCAACCTGCTCGCAGGCGTCACATTCCAGGGACAGACCAACGACTATAAGGGCACGAGGTCTACGAACATGACTACCGAGGCTCTAGGCCTGAACGGGATGCATACCGGAAATTACCAGACGGTCACCCCGTGGGAATACAACTGGAGAATGATGTCCGGGCTTTTCCGTCTGCAGTACAACTACAAGTACAAATATTATCTCACGGCATCGTTCCGTGCCGACGGCTCGTCCAAGTTCCCTCCGGGGAACCAATGGGGCTATTTCCCGTCAGGGTCATTCGCATGGAACTTCAACAGGGAGGATCTCCTGAAGGACAGCAGCTGGCTCAAGAACGGAAAGCTGCGTCTGTCATGGGGACTTACGGGAAACAACCGTACCACTACTCCGTATGACTTCTATGCGCAGATCGCCACTACTCCGGGAAGCAGTGACTCGTATGACTATGTGTTCGGGGGCGAGATCGTGCCTGGCTACTATCCTGCCAATATGGCCAACGACGACTTGAGATGGGAGACCACCGAACAGTGGAATGCGGGCATTGACCTTTCGTTCTTCGAAGGCGACAGGATCAAGCTTACGGCGGACTGGTACATGAAGAATACATATGACCTCCTGCTGCAGGCCACGATGCCTTCCTCCACCGGATATGAATCGGCTATGATGAACATAGGCTCGATGCGCAACAGCGGTGTGGAGCTTTCATTGGAGACAGTGAACATCAACCGTAAGAATTTCCAGTGGACCACATCCTTCAACATTGCCTTCAACCGCAACAAGGTGACTGCCCTGACCAGCGGCCAGCAGTCACTCCTGACTTCCGTATATTGGGAGCAGAGGTTCAACAGTCAGTATCCTTACATCACCCAGGTGGGGAAGCCGTCAGGAATGATGTACGGTTATGTCTATGAGGGCACATACAAGGCAGACGAATTCACCGGGAACTATCTTAAGGACGGGATACCGTACATGTCCAGCGTGGGCAAGGACTCTGTGAAGCCCGGAGACCCGAAATACAGTGACATCAACGGCGACGGCATCATTGATGACAACGACAGGACCATCATCGGCTGCGGTCAGCCGCTTCATACGGGAGGCTTCGGCAACTCCTTCTATTTCTACGGGTTTGATCTCAACATCTTCTTCACGTGGAGCTATGGCAATGACATCCTCAATGCCAACCGCCTCATATTCGAGAACGGTAACATTGCGAATCTCAACCAGTTCGCCACCTATGTGAACAGATATGATGCAGTGAAGAATCCGGACAGCGACATCCCGGCGATAAACGCAAACGGAATGTTCGTCTATTCGTCAAGAGTCGTTGAAGACGGCTCCTACCTGCGTCTGAAGAACATTTCCCTGGGCTATACCCTTCCGAGAAAGGCGCTCAGGAAAATGCATTTCGACACGTTGAGAGTGTATGTGTCGGCGGACAACATCTGGACATGGACGAAATATTCCGGACCTGACCCGGAGGTTTCCACGAGAAATTCGGTGCTGACCCCCGGCTTCGACTGGTCGGCATATCCGAGGGCCTTCGGCCTTACTGCAGGTCTGTCATTCACTTTCTGATGTTTAAGGAGAATTTGTCATGAATAAATTGAAAAACATATCGGCATCACTGCTCCTGATGTTCGGGGCGGTGTCCTGCAGCTTCCTTGATGTAGATCCGGAGGTGATAACGGGCGATACATATTACAATTCCGAGGAAGAAGTACTCTATGGACTTGCAGGAGTGTATGGCGCCATCAATAATGAGGCTTTTTACGGGAACTACTATTCCCTCATGCTTTCCAATACTGACGACCTGTGCTACTACAACAGGAATTCGGCCAACAATTATTCGGTATGGTATCAGCATGACGCCAGTTCGCCTGAAATTTATGACGCATGGACTGAAATATACAAGGGCATAGGCAATGCGAACTCGTTCATGGAGGCAGTTGCGGATTCCGAGTATGACCAGGACCACAAATATTGGAATGAGGCGCGTTTTATCAGGGCTTTTTATTATTTCATTCTTGCCCAGGCATGGGGAGATGTGCCTCTGAGGACTGAAGCCACCACTTCTCCAAGCAATGTGGCCTGTCCGGTGACACCTCAGTATGATGTGCTCCGCTGGGTAATGGCCGAAATGGAGGCCTGTCTGAATTTGGCGGACACTGACCTTGCAGAATCCCCTTCAAGGGTGACCAAGACGACAATGTGGGGAATTCTGGCAAGAGTCTGTCTGTTCGCGGCAGGGGAGACCGTGTCCGGCAACAGCGCAAACAGGCATGATTATTACGGAAAGGCCATGGAATATGCCGATTCCGTGATACAGAGCGGGCTGCACAGACTCAATCCTAGCTATTCGCAGGTGTTCATCAACATGATAAGTGATGAATATGACACCGAATACCATGAATCGATGTGGGAGGCGGACTTCTACGGCAACAGGTCAAGTTCCGACAACTGGAGCAACGGCCGTATCGGCGACCTGATAGGTCTGATGAGTCAGCCGACCGGCAATTATGACCAGGTGAACTGCAATTTTTCATATGCACAGTATAACGGTTCCCTCAAGCTGTGGAATCTGTATTGGAGTGAGGACAGGACTGACGATGAAACTCAGCTCGAGGATGACGAAGATTCTCACTGGGATGCCCGCCAGGCGTGGAACATGTGTCCGTACAATTATCAGGGCGGCACATTGAGGCAGGGCAATGAGGTGATCGCAGAGTGGACTGCCGGAGTGGACAAGACCCCGTACAGGGAGTCCTCAAGGACCACATTTGACTATCCGACCATATCCAAGGCGGTACGCAACTGCGGCAAATACAGGAGGGAGACAATCTATGAAGGTGTCAAGGGCGACAGGGGAACGTATACTCCGGTCAATTATCCTATCCTCAGGTATTCCGACGTGCTGCTGATGTATGCAGAAGCATACAACGAATATAATGGAGCCCCTTCACAACAGGCCTATGACTATGTCAAGGAGGTGCGTGACAGGGCAGGCATATCTACAAGGGATTTTTCGGAATATTCAGACTACGCGTCATTCCGGGATTTTGTCCGTAATGAACGGGGCAGGGAGCTTTGTTTCGAGTCGCTGCGCAAATATGATCTCATAAGATGGGGCATCTTCGTTGAGAGCATGAAAGGATATATTACGGATTCGCAAAGCACGGACTGGACCGGCAACACTTCCGATGTGGTGCGCAGCATGGCATCATCGGTACAGCAGCGTCATATCGTGCTGCCGATCCCGACCATAGAGCTCGGTGTCAACGAGGCACTTGTACAGAATCCTTTGTGGTAGAGTTGAAATTCCAAACGCTTATCGATATGAACAGACGAATATTGAAATATACCGGACTCGCTTTGGCTGCATGCCTTGGAACTGCAGGCTGTGAGCAGACCAACATATATTCGGAAATTGACTATAATGTGACGCTGGATGCGTCCAATACCTATCTCGCCGGGGATCCTGTCCGCTTCAACATATCGGGCAACCCGGACAATCTCGTGTTCTACAGCGGGGAGGAAGGACATGAATATGCCAACCGCAACCGTTATGAAATCCCGGAGGAGGATGTGATTGCCATGACGCTTGAACTGCAGATACAGCATCGGTCCGGCAGTGATCCCCAGGCTCTGGATATCTATTATACGAATGATTTTGCCGGGCTGAACGGAAACGACGGGGCCGCTGACAGACAGCTGGTGCAGCAGATGTATGACGGAGGAATGCAGGGGTGGACAAAGATTGAGTACAATGATCCGGGAGTGCAGCAGGATGTGTTCCTGCCTGTCACTGCTGATATCGAGGACTGTATCTCCAATCTCTGTATAGCCTTCCGCTGGCATCCGAGCATGTCCGACTTGGAGCAAGACAGGATAGACACATACTGGGTCAACGGCACCCTTACGGTGGAAATCGAGGGCATGGACATCATGCAGTACGATCTCGAGACCCTGTTCGGCACTGCGGTGATGATGGACGAGAGCATTGATGCATATCACATCAATTCCGGAAACGGGAGCATAAGGCTCGATACCAACCAGGACATCACTTTTGCCGGCGGCCGCTATTCTGAAATCGGCCATTATTGTGACGGATGGCTTTTCTCCACTCCGATGGGATTTAATTCCACCTCTCCGGATCAGGGCACCGTGGTGAAGAATATGCAGAATTATCTGGATTTCTATGAATACACATATGACGAGCCGGGGACCTATCAGGCCGTGTTTTTGGGGCGCAACGCCAATTATATCGGCAGCAGCGAAGAGGTGAACAGTTTCCAGGTGACCATCCTCAACCGTCCCGTAGGCTCAGAAACGGAGTAGCCTCGTCCCTGGTGTAATACCATCCTCATCATAATACAAAGGACCCTGCCAGAGCGTTCGACTGAGTCTGGCAGGGTTCCTGTATTGCAATAAGTCAGTATGTTTAAAATCAGAACATGTCGTATCTGTGTGACACCGGCTGCATTATGAATGTGAATACATGGTCGCCGTAATGAAGCCTGTACTCATCAATCGGGAGTGCTCCCCAGCTGTCGATGCAGCCCAGTCCTGACTGTGCCTTGTCGATGCAGATGTTGGTGCTTCCTGACTTGACAAGATCAGAAGGGTGCCTGTTGCATTTCGCCGGGCCATTGTCTAGCATTTCGATGCTGTATTCGAGAGCAGAGGCGGAGAAAGGTGCGTCGCTGTGGAAACGGAGTCCGTTCCCTGCCGCATCAAGCACTTCCCACCATCTGAGTCCGGCCCTGGTGCCGGTTTCCTGCGGACGGATGTAAGGGTAGAACTGTTCTTCCACAGTCTGCCTGTAATGGCCGGTGAGGGCGGCATGCTGCCTGTCGGAATAGTTCTCGAAAGGCCCCTTGCCGTAGTATTCCACCATATTGTAGCTTTCAGGCATTTCCATCCTTAGGCCGAAACGGAACATGTCAGGGATATCCTTTCCTGCTCCGGCCTTCATTCTCTGGGTGACTTTCACCGCTCCCGTGTTGTTGACTGCATATTCCATCACAAGTGAGGCCCCTACTTCCGGAACCGTGTATTCTGCTGTGACATACGCCATGCCGTCCTTGACTTCATGCTTGAGGGATTCAAGGTTGAATGAAGGATTCTTCCATACCTTGTATCTGTTCTGGAGGTTGGCCCCGTAGTCATTGTCCGTACCTGCCCTCCAGAAGTTCGGCCTGAGCACCGTGCCTTCTTCAAGGAGGCTGCGGCCGCAGCTTTCATAGAGGGAAATGAATCCGTCTGTCTTGTTGAATTCCAGCCTGAAGTTTTCTCCCGTCAGGATGAGGTATCTCCGGTCATTTTCGGCAAACACTGGAGCAGGGATATTTTCATTGGAGCGTACTGCGTTTTCAAAAGTGATGTCGTATGCATATTCCGAGAGCGGAATCTGGTTGTATGCCACGGTGTGTCCGGCAGGAAGGAGCGTTTCGGCTTTCTTAAGCCTGAAATAGACATTCAGCATCCATTCCTTTCCTGCGCACAGTTCCGAAGGATCATATCCGAGGGCTATTTCGGCCGTCTTCTGAGGCGCCACGTCAAGATTTTCCACGATGCCCTGCTGCATCACTTCCCCGTCTGCAAGAAGTTCCCATACGAGACGGTAAGCAGAGAGGTCGCGGAAGAAATGCTCGTTGTAGACCGATATGGCGGCTTTTGAAAGGTCTGCCGGGGTGGCCCATACAGGCTGGTAGATGTGCCGTACCTCATATGCGTGCGGGTTAGGTCTCCTGTCCGGACTTATGAGTCCGTTGTTGCAGAAGTTCTGGTCCTTGTCCACATCGTATCTGTTGAAGTCACCGGCATAGCCGTAGAACATCTTTCCGTTTTCGTCAAACCATCTCGGAGACTGATCCACGAAATCCCAGATGAAGCCGCCCTGATATGCAGGATATTTGCGTACAAGGTCCCAGTATTCCTTGAATCCGCCTTCCGAGTTGCCCATCGCATGTGCATATTCACATTGGATAAGAGGCTTGGACGGATTGTTTTCACAATATTTCACGCAGTCTTCATAGCCGAGGTACATCGGGCAGTATATGTCCGTGAAATCATTGTTCCCTGCCCGTTCATACTGTACGGGACGGGAAGGGTCCTCATTCTTGACCCAGTTGTAGCATTTTTCGAAATTCACCCCGAACCCGGCCTCGTTGCCGAGGGACCAGAAGATTATGGAAGGATGGTTGAAATTCCTCTGCACATTCCTTTCGTTCCTTTCAAGGTGTGTCTTCTCGTACAGAGGGAACTTGGCAAGGTTTTCTTCCCCGTAGCCCATTCCGTGCGATTCGATATTGGCCTCAGCCACCACATAGAGCCCGTAGCGGTCGCACAGTTCGTACC
>JADIMO010000121.1 GCA_017694755.1 Candidatus Cryptobacteroides merdavium | reverse complement strand
ACATAACAACAATTAATAGTGTATTTTAAAGAAATGAAAAGGATTTCATTTGTTTTGGTTGCTGTCCTGCTGATGCTGGTGTCAGCTGATGCGTTTGGCGGGACATTCATTGTGAAGAACGGAAAGCCTGTTGGGCGTATCCTGGCTGCCGACACGAAGGCGGAGCAGGATGCTGCAGTGCTTCTGCAGGATTTTGTCACAAAGTTGACCGGGGCAGAAGCCCGGATTCTTCCTCTCGATTCCAAGCCGAAGGCCGGTGATGTGGTCATCTGCGGTCAGCTTGACGGCTCAGGCCTGACCGAAGACGCATTCAGGGTGGAGTCTTCCGACGGAAGGACTGTGATTGTTTCCGGTGGCGGCAACGGCTCATCCTATGCCGTGGTTTCAATTCTTGAAAAGTATTTCGGGGTAAGGTACTATGCGGCAGATGCCCTGTACTATGACATGAAGTCCACCCTCTGTCTCCCGGACGGGCTTTCATTCTCCGAGACTCCGACATTCAGGTACAGGCAGACGCAGTCGTATTCCCTTGCGGCTGACCCTCTCTACAAGGTGTGGTTCAGGCTCGAGGAGCCGTCGGATGTATTTGCCGGCAATCTTTGGGTACATACCTTCAATCATATCCTTCCTGCCTCTGTCTATGGCAAGGAGCATCCGGAGTGGTATTCCTATATAAACGGCGAGCACCGTCCCGGAAGGGCAAGCCAGTGGTGTCTGACCAATCCTGAGGTTTTCGAGGCCGCCTGCGAGAAGATAGACTCCATCTTCAAGGCCAATCCGGGCATGAACATGATGTCCGTGAGCCAGAACGACGGCAACAACACCTATTGCCAGTGCCCGGAATGCATGAAGGTGATAGAGCGTGAAGGAGCTGTCTCCGGCCTTTATGTGGAGTTCCTCAACAAGCTTGCCGCCCGTTTCCCGGACAAGGAATTCTCGACCCTCGCATATCTCTTTACGATGAACCCTCCGAAGCATGTCAAGCCGCTTCCTAATGTGAACATCATGCTGTGCGACATCGACTGCGACAGGGAAGTTCCTCTCACGGACAATGCTTCCGGACAGTATTTCATGAAGGCGCTTGACGGCTGGTCCAAGATTTCCGACAATATCTTCGTATGGGACTACGGCATCAATTTCGACAATATGGTGGCCCCGTTCCCTAACTTCCATATCGTACAGCCGAACATGCAGATATTCAGGGATCATCATGTCACCATGCATTTCTCTCAGATTGCATCCACTCTCGGTACTGACTTCTCTGAAATGAGGTCTTATCTTGCAGCGAAGCTCATGTGGGATGTAGATGCTGACATCGACTCTCTGATGACAACTTTCCTGGACGGCTATTATGGTCCGGCAGGGAAATATCTCTACCAGTATGAGAAGATGCTTGAAGGGGCGCTGCTCGCTTCCGGCCAGAGGCTGTGGATATATGACTCTCCTGTAAGCCACAAGGACGGGATGCTCAATGCCGCCTGCCGCAAGCAGTACAATATCCTCTTCGACAAGGCCGAGGCCGCAGTTGCTGACCAGCCTGAATATCTGAAGAGGGTGCAGATGGAAAGGCTTCCGCTGCAGTATTCCGAACTGGAGATAGCCAGGGCAGAAGGCTGTAAAGACCCTGCTGCCATATCGGAGGCTCTGGATCTTTTTGAAGAGAGGACTGCGATGTTCGGAATCCCTACCCTCAACGAGAGAAGCAATACTCCGGGTGACTACTGCCGCCTTTACAGGGAAAGGTATCTTCCTGGCGAACGCACCAACAAGGCTCTCGGTGCCAAGGTCGAGTATGTTGTGGAGCCTACGGCTGAAAGATACAGAAAAGTGGGCGAGACCGGCTTGACTGACGGCATCTACGGCGGTTCCTCTTTCGTTGAGAGCTGGGTCGGCTGGGAAGGCTGCGACGGCGAATTCATCGTTGACCTCGGCAAGGACACTGAGATATCATATATCGGGGCAGACTTCCTGCATCAGCTCGGGCAGTGGATATTGCTCCCTCTCAGCGTCACCTGCTGGACATCTGCCGACGGAGCCGAGTACACTCTCTTCGGCAAGACGCCTGTGGCAGAAGACGATTCCCCTCAGGTGAAGTTTGAGAAAATCGGCTGCAAGTCAGATGCGCCTGTCACTGCAAGATATGTCAAGATAGCGATTGAAGGCACCAAAATGTGTCCTTCATGGCACTACGGAGTGGGCCAGCCTTGCTGGTTTTTCATTGACGAAGTAGAGGTCTACTAACGGCGATATTTATCTGCAACTTATTTCAGGACCGGTTCGGGCCATATTCATGGTCGGGCCGGTCCTGAATTCTTTTTGCATTTTCCCTGACATTCAGCCTTGTCCTGCTCGGCAAATCAAAAGAAAATCATTATATTTAAGACAAAAATTCTGAAGCCATGAAACGGGACGACAGCGTGACAGTGGAGCGGTACTCCTATACATGGGACAACATGGACCGGCCTCTTCAGGTACGGCATTCCCTCGGCTATGGTGCGGAGGTTGTCCTGACGGATCTGTCCTATGACCTGTTGGGAAGGGTTGCAGAGGACCGGAGGAACGGTAATGATTCGCTTCGGACTGCATACAGTTACAACATCCGGTCTTGGCAGACGGGGATTGAGAGCCCGCTGTTCACGGAGCATCTGTACCGTGAGGATCGCCGTGAGGGCAGGGGATCGAACACGCCCCGTTACTCCGGAGGCATCTCTGGGACGGACTGGTGTCTGTCCGGAGAGAAGAGCCGGGGCTATGACTACTTCTATGACGGTCTTGACCGTCTGACAGGGGCGTCATATTTAGAGGACGAGAACCGTCTCTGCAGCGTGAACGGCGTGTCTGGCATCACCTGGGACAGGAACGGGAATCTGACATCTGACACCAGTGCCGGCATAGTCTCCGTGTCGTGGAATTCATTGAATCTTCCGGAACGGTTCGGGACTGTGTCAGCAGGGAATCCGGTTGACTTTGTGGACCCGGACGGGATGGATTATTATATGTTTGATTCAAACGGAAAATACCAGCAGAAAATACAGGCTGAAGGAACACATAGAATACTTATCCATTCAATTGGAACACTGGAATCGGGAGAAGAATACGACCAATATACATTTGTGGATTTTGCTGATCCGGAATCGGATCCGGAGTCAATAGATAGTGGTGAGATAGATCAATTGGTGTTTGTCAGCGAAGAAATAAGTTCAGTACTTGAGGTATTTGTGGAATCAGATCTTTCTTTGGAAGGTTTTTATAATGGTAGTGCCGGTGGTGCAAAATACGCACGGAAACATAATCTGTTAAGAAGGAGGTGATCTTTATGAAGACATTATTGGCAATGATTGTATTGGTGCCGGTCCTTGCCCAATGTACATGGCGAATTCCGGATGATGTAGTGGGTGATGAGCCTTTGGCTGATCGTATAGCGAAGGTTGACTTTGGCCGGTTCAAGGGGATTGAAATGGAATATGATCCCGGTAGATTTTCACGCATCAGCGGCATTATGGAGCCGGATTCAGTGAGGTTTGCAGTTGGTCTGGACTCCAAGTGGAGAATAATCAATGATGTGAAATTCTATAAAACTGAATATATGGAGAAAGACTGGCCTGAAGAACTCTATATCAGAAGTTTCCCTCTGGACAATGAAGAATTGGCTATGGCTTTTGATCTGGTGGCTCTTGTACAGGGAGGGTTTCAGCGGCTGAAAGTAAATTGCTGCGGTGCAGCCTCCGGTGAGATATGGGATAATAAAAGCGGCATGTTTGTCCGGTTTGAAATACCGGATACGCAGGAACGGAGAGAACAGCTGCAGTCAAAGAGATGTCGGTCACAACATAATGATTCATGAGGATGAATAAACGGATTGTCATAATGTCGGCAAGTGTCGCGATGCTTGCTGTGTCGGTTTTCGCTTGTACGGTTTCTCTTGACGATATGATGCAGGACACTGACTGGTCCATGTTTGGCGAATTTTCAATCGGAGACAGGACTGTCACTACATATGATGGGTATATAGACGGAGATTATTATGTGGTGAAATGTCCGAAAGATACAATAGAGATGGACTGTAGAGTTATTCCTCCGGTGGATTCATCATCATTTATGAGTCTGTCGCGCTCAAGGCAGATTGAGGATATTGTAAGCCGCAGGATTCCTCTGGATGAAAAAGAGAAGGTCAGGATAACATCGGGAATCATGCTGCTCCGCCGATATAACCTTTCGTGCCTTTCTGTCACCACGGACACTGTGACCGTGGTGACAGAAACGGGAGATACCTTGAATATGCCGTTATGAATGAAATCTTTAAATAGGATAAGTGATTTTACTTATGTGGGAGAAGGACTTGAATAAGGCGAACATCATGAAAAACAAAAGGATGCAAATCAAAGTATTTGGTTTCTCCGGAAGAAATGTCGGGAGTTGAACAATGTAAAAAGTATAGCGATGAATATGTCAGGAAATAAATTGATCTGTACCGGGGCGGCATATATTCTGCTCCTTCTGCTGTCGCTTGGAATATGTTCGTGCGGACAGTCTTGTCAGGACATGTCCGGATCAAAATATGAACGGGCAGATGTGTATTATTTGGACAGTCCCGAGTGGGGCATCGTCTATTACGCTTTTCCGACATTGGGCAGTTATTTTGACGGCAGCGGGGCGACAGACCGTCTGAATGAGTTGACAACGAAGTATACTATTGAAAATAGGGATACTCTGAACTATATTTCAAGCAGGGTTTCATCAGCGGAAAAAAATCCGTCATCATACACCGGATATATATGCCCATGTGTGATTGTTCTCCTGTATGACTATGACAGTGTGTCTGTTGATACGCTGTCAACTGATACATACCCGGAGTATTCTCTTCAATTCAATTCTTTTGAATTTTATGACAGCGGGCTTGATGCATTCCTGACGGAAACGGTTCTGCGCCGGAGTCCCGAGTGGCGGTCTCTTCTTGGGTATGCCCCGGAGTTTTACAGGAAGAGGTACATTCCGGAAGAGTACAGGACAGGTGAGGACAAATGATGGAGGCAGTATTATGAGGATCAGAGTCATCAGGTTTTCCATGGCGGTTGCAGCCGGGCTGATGTGTGCGGCGGCTCTTCAGAGTTGCGGGGCCGGCGATTCCCGGCTTCCGCACAGACGGTATGAGAGGGCAGAGATTTTCTGGCAGAGATCGGCCCCGTGGGGCATATTGCGTTTGCGGCTGTATGATGTCGATGCCATGCTGGCGGGGGACACGCTCCTCCGTCCGTGCATGACGGAGTTGAGGGACAGGGCGACAATGCGGTATCTGTCCGGCCGCATTTCTGGAGCGGAGTATGAAGGCGGCTGGGGCAGCAGCGGAAGCGATGCCGTCATAGTCCTTCTCCTGCACCACAGGGATGGTGTGGACACGCTGTCGACGAATGCGAGGCCGGAATTCGGGCTCCAGATCAATGGTGTGACATTCAGGGACAGTCTGCTCGTGAGGCGGATGATTGACATTGTGCAGTCTAAGGATATGAACTGGAAAAAGGCATGTTATCTTCTGGATTACGGCGGACAGTTTCATTATACTACGGAATCACATTATAATATACGGTTTGTTGAGGAAAATTTCCCTGATGACATTTATCCGGAATAAATCCGGACATTCGGGGAAATGCAGAAACGGACAGGAATTTTATGCGGGCCGGATATTTGTCCGGAAGGGCCGGATATTTGTCTGAAGTGCTCCAAATGGCGATTTGGGGCACTTTTCTTTTGCGTGAATGCGGGTCTTGGCATACTTTTTTCAATATTGGGGCGCGGTCAAAAAAAAATTTAGGAAATGCCAAAGTTAACAGGTCGTATTTCGCAAGTCATAGGTCCGGTGGTCGATGTCTATTTCGACCTGTCGGGAGAAGATGTGGCAAGGGATCTGCCGCGTATCCATGACGCATTGGTCATAAAGAGAAAGGACGGTCGGCAGCTGATTGTCGAGGTCCAGCAGCATATAGGTGAAGATACAGTCAGGACGGTTGCAATGGACAGCACGGACGGGCTGCAGAGGGGGATGGAAGTCGTCAATACGGGAGCGCCTATCACCATGCCGGTAGGGTCGCAGATCAGGGGGCGTGTGATGAATGTGGTCGGCGACTGCATCGACGGCATGAAGGAGCTTGACAGGAAAGGGGCTTTCCCGATACACAGGGAGCCGCCGAAGTTCGAGGACCTGAAGACCTCGCAGGAGGTCCTGTTTACGGGAATAAAGGTCATTGACCTTCTTGAGCCTTATCTTAAGGGAGGGAAAATCGGACTGTTCGGAGGTGCCGGAGTGGGCAAGACCGTGCTGATCAAGGAACTTATCAACAATATCGCTAAAAAGCACAACGGATTCTCCGTGTTTGCAGGAGTGGGAGAGAGGACAAGGGAAGGTAATGACCTGCTGAGGGAAATGATAGAATCCGGGGTCATCAAATATGGGGACGAATTCCTCAAGAGCATGGAGGAAGGGCATTGGGACCTTTCCAAAGTGGACTATAACGAGGTGCCGAAGTCCCAGGTGGCGATGGTCTTCGGGCAGATGAACGAGCCGCCGGGAGCGCGTTCTTCAGTGGCGCTTTCCGGACTTACCCTGGCCGAGTCCTTCAGGGACAGCGGCGGCAATGACGGGCCGAAGGACATCCTTTTCTTCATAGATAACATATTCCGTTTCACCCAGGCGGGTTCCGAGGTGTCCGCTCTTCTCGGGCGAATGCCTTCCGCAGTGGGTTACCAGCCTACCCTGGCTACGGAAATGGGTGCAATGCAGGAGCGCATCACATCAACAAAGGACGGCTCCATCACATCCGTCCAGGCCGTGTATGTGCCTGCGGATGACCTGACCGACCCTGCGCCGGCCACGACATTCACCCATCTGGATGCCACGACGGTGCTCAGCAGGAAGATCACGGAGTTGGGAATATATCCTGCCGTGGATCCGCTTGAGTCCACATCCCGTATCCTTGACCCTAATGTGGTGGGGCAGGAGCATTATGACACTGCCCAGAGGGTGAAGCAGATTCTGCAGAAGAACAAGGAACTGCAGGACATCATCTCCATCCTCGGCATGGACGAGCTTTCGGACGAGGACAAGCTGACTGTCAACCGTGCCCGCCGTGTGCAGCGATTCCTGTCGCAGCCTTTCGCCGTGGCGGAACAATTCACCGGTGTGCCGGGCGTGATGGTGTCGATTGAAGACACTATCAAGGGATTCAACATGATTCTTGACGGGGAGGTGGACTATCTTCCGGAGCAGGCCTTTCTTAATGTGGGCACGATAGAAGATGCCATAAAGAAGGGCGAGGCCCTGCTTGCGGCTGTCGGAAAATAAGATCCGGGCCCCGGCCCGACAAATGATTGGACGGCAGGCAAACGATTCGACACAATGACAAATGATTGGACGGAATGGAAACAGCAGACATATATCTCAACATAACCTCGCCTGAAATCTCACTGCTCGGGCTGATGGTGGGAAAAGTCACCCTTCCGGGGCAGAGCGGGCGTTTCACGATATTGCCGGGGCATGCGCCGATGATATCCGCCTTGTCAGAAGGCGACATAGAATATACTGTAGGAGGCAAGCCCACGCTGATGCATGTGAAGTCCGGCTTTGTGGAGGTCAGCGGAAACAAGGTGTCGGTCTGCGTTGAAATATGATTCGGATAGGAGGGACAATGAAGTTCGGTTTTGGAAATATCATTTTATCTCTGGCGCTCGCTGCCGCATCCGTGACTGCCTATGCCGCGGAGCCTGCTGCAGACGGGACCGTGACGGAGGCTGCTGATGAGGAAGTAGATGTCCAGGAAATCATATTCGGACATATAGGCGACTCATACGAATGGCATATCACCGACGTAGGGGACCGCAGGATTTCAATCCCGCTTCCTGTGATAGTCAGGAGCAGTACAGGGTGGCATTGCTTCCTTTCTTCAAAGCTGGAGGACGGGGCCGAATATGAAGGTCTTTACATATCGTCTTCAGAAGCGAATGAAGGCAAGATAGTGGAGAGAAATGCAGCGGGAGAAGAAGTGAGGCCCTTCGATATATCCATCACCAAGAATGTGCTGGCGCTGATGATAAACAGCCTCATCCTTGTAGTGCTGATACTGTGCTGTTCAAGATGGTACAGGAAGCATGACGCCCTTTCCGAGGCACCCCGCGGGGTGGCGGCACTTTTCGAGCCGGTCATAGCCATGATAAACGACGATGTCATCAAGGACGCCATCGGCCCGGGCTATGCCAAATATTCCCCTTATCTGCTGACGGTGTTCTTCTTCATCCTCATCAACAACCTGATGGGCATAATCCCGTTCTTCCCCGGCGGGGCCAATGTCACGGGAAACATAACGATAACTTTCGTCCTGGCCGTGGGTACATTCATCCTGACGAATTTCACCACGAACAGGCATTACTGGAAAGACATCTTCTGGCCGGATGTGCCGCTGTGGCTGAAGCCGATACTCATAATAATCGAGATATTCGGCGTGTTCACCAAGCCGTTCGCCCTGATGGTCCGTCTGTTTGCCAACATAATGGCGGGACATTCGCTCATCCTCTGCATCGTGGCGATGATATTCATCACGGCGAAGCTCGGGGCGGCAATAGGAGGGACAATGACTGTCGTGTCGGTAGTATTCGGGATATTCATGGACTGCCTTGAACTGCTTGTCGCATTCATCCAGGCTTATGTCTTCACGATGCTTTCGGCCGTGTTCATCGGGCTGGCGAGGGTCCATCCGGAGGCTGAGAAACATTGATTTGAATCATAGCATTTCCGGCATAGCCGGAGAATATTTTGGAGTATAATTGTAAAAACACTTTAAATTTTTGATATCATGTTACTTTCTACATTGTTGCTTCAAGCTGCGACAGGTGCGGCTATCGGTAAAATGGGTGCTGCAATAGGTGCAGGTCTTGCTGCCATAGGTGCAGGCATCGGAATCGGAAAGATCGGAGGCTCTGCGATGGAAGGCATCGCCCGTCAGCCTGAAATGGCAGGAAACATCCGTACCAGCATGCTTATCATTGCTGCCCTCATCGAGGGTGTGGCACTGTTTGCGGTGATCGTTTGTATGCTGATACTTCTCATGAAATAGCCTATGTCTTTGCTGTTACCGGATAGCGGGCTTCTGTTCTGGATGGTCCTCATCTTTGCGATAGTCTTCGCGATACTCGCAAAGTTCGGCTTTCCTGTCATCACGCAGATGCTGGAGAAGCGCAGGGAGTACATCGACAATTCCCTGCGTGTCGCCAAGGAGGCCGATGCAAAGATCGGACAGCTGATGCAGGAGCAGGAGCGTATGATAGCACAGGCGCGGGAAGAGCAGAACCGGATACTCAAGGAGGCCGCGCAGGTGCGTGACAGCATAATCAGCAATGCACAGGCCCAGGCTCATGAGGAGGCAAGGAAGATTCTTGATGATGCCAAGGTGAGGATTGAGGCGGAGAAGGAGAGCGCCTTGCGCGAAATACGCAGTCAGGTGGCACTCCTTTCAGTGAAGGTCGCCGAGAAGGTCATAAGACAGGACCTTTCTTCGGACAAGTCCCAGATGGATCTTGTCTACAAGATGCTCGACGAAGTCACAGCTCCGGCCAAAGATAAGAATTGAATGTCATGAACATAGGGATAGTTTCAGCAAGATATTCACAGGCTCTCCTGAAATATGTCACCGAGACCGGAAACGGTCCCCAGGTCTATTCTCAGGTGCGTCAGCTGGAGAAATGCCTTTCTTCCCTCGATGACATGAAGGCAATCATCTACCATCCCAAGGCCACTTCGGACAAGTTGAAGTACGATGTCCTGATGACGGCCCTGGGAGGGGAGGACAAGGCTGCGGACGAGCTCAAGCGTTTCCTGAAACTGGTCATGAAGAACAGGAGGACGAAGTTTCTTCATCTGATGCTCCTGATATTCATGGATGAGTACAGGCATGCCAACAACATAAGCCTCGGGCATCTTGTGATGGCCGTCCCTTCGGAGGCACTGAAAAGGAAGCTGACGGACATCGTGCATGACGAGACCGGCGGGACATTGGAGCTGGAGACGAGGATAGACCCTTCATTGATCGGAGGATTTGTCTTTGACATGGAATGGACCCGTCTGGATGCAAGCGTCAAGTCCCAGCTCAACAGCATAAGACGCCAATTCATAGAAAAGAACAGAAGAATAGTGTAGATATATGGCTCAGAATATAAAACCAAGCGAAATATCCGATGTGCTGCTCAGGCAGCTCAAGGAGATAGGGACCGAACTCAAGTTCGAGGAAGTGGGCGAAGTCCTTCAGGTGAGCGACGGGGTTGTCAGGATTTTCGGTCTTGTCAATGCCGAAGCCAATGAACTCCTTGAGTTCGAGAACGGCATAATGGCGGTGGTGATGAACCTTGAAGAGGACAATGTCGGTGCCGTGCTCCTCGGCCCTACGGATCAGATCAAGGAGGGCATGACGGTCAGGAGAACCGGCCATATCGCTTCCATCGATGTCGGTGAAGGCATGCTGGGAAGGGTCGTTGACCCTCTTGGCGTCCCTCTTGACGGCCGAGGCCCGATCAACGGAGAACTGACGGAAATGCCTTTGGAAAGGAAGGCTCCCGGAGTCATCTACCGGCAGCCTGTCACGGAGCCGCTTCAGACAGGACTGAAGGCCATTGATGCCATGATTCCTATCGGAAGGGGGCAGCGTGAGCTCATCATCGGTGACCGTCAGACGGGCAAGACGGCGATTGCCATAGACACCATAATAAATCAGAGGGCAGGCTATCTGGCCGGGAATCCGGTCTATTGCATCTATGTGGCAGTGGGCCAGAAGGCATCCACAGTGGCGAACATTGTCAATGTCCTCAGACAGAAGGGTGCGATGGACTATACGGTGGTCGTTGCGGCGACTGCTGCCGACCCTGCCGCCATGCAGTATTATGCCCCGTTTGCCGGAGCTGCGATAGGTGAATATTTCAGGGATACGGGAAGACATGCCCTTGTGGTGTATGACGACCTGTCCAAGCAGGCCGTTGCCTACCGCGAGGTGTCCCTTATCCTGCGCCGTCCTTCAGGCCGTGAGGCATATCCTGGCGATATCTTCTATCTGCATTCAAGGCTTCTTGAGCGGGCAGCCAAAATTATTGACCAGCAGGATGTCGCAGAGCAGATGAATGACCTTCCGGAAACATTGAAGGGCAAGGTGAAATGCGGCGGTTCCCTCACGGCCCTGCCTATCATCGAGACACAGGCAGGAGATGTGTCCGCCTATATCCCGACCAATGTGATTTCCATTACGGACGGTCAGATATTCCTTGAAACGGATCTTTTCAACCAGGGATTCCGCCCTGCCATCAATGTCGGCATCTCGGTGTCCCGTGTGGGAGGCAGCGCCCAGGTCAAGAGCATGAAGAAGGTGGCCGGTACGCTGAAAATCGACCAGGCGCAGTACAGGGAGCTGGAGGCGTTTTCGAAGTTCAGCAGCGATATGGACCCTGTGACAGCAATGTCGCTTGACAAGGGAAGGAAGAATAACCAGCTGCTTATCCAGCCGCAGTATTCCCCTATGCCGGTCGGAGACCAGGTGGCCATTCTTTATTGTGGAACGCATGGTCTGATGAAGGATGTGCCTCTCGACAAGGTGCGTGAATTCCAGACCCTGTTCCTTGACAGGATGCATGCTTCGCATCAGAGTGATGTGCTGGACCCTCTCGCTGCCGGCAAGATTGACGATGCGATGGGCAAGGCGATAGAGGAAGTCGCAGCATCTGTTGCGGAACAATATAAGAAGAACGCCGGGGTAAAGGTCCTGGCATAGCGATGGGAGGTTGCTGACATGGCATCATTGAAGGAAATAAAAGGCAGGATAAATTCGGTCAACGGTACGCTGAAGATAACATCGGCAATGAAGATGGTGGCTTCTTCGAAGCTCCACAAGGCCCAGTCCGCCATTGAGAACATGCTGCCATACGAGAAGCAGATGCACGGTATCCTGTCCAGGCTGCTGACTGACGACTCTGCGCCGGGCTGTTCCGGATATGTTGAGGAAAGGCCAGTCAGAAAGGTGGCTATAGTTGCAGTCGCTTCCAACAGTTCCCTGTGCGGTGCGTTCAATGCCAACGCCATAAGGCATCTTCATGATACGGTGGAAAGTTATCTCCAGTCCGGACTGTCAAAGGATGACATTACCATATACGCCGTGGGCAGGAAGATGTCTGATGCAGTCGCAAAGGCGGGGTTCCCCCTGCATGGAGATTTCGGAAGACTTGCGGACAAGCATGTGTACAGCGAGGTTTCTGAATTTGCGGGAAAGCTGATTGACAGCTATCTGAAGAAGGAGGTGGACAGGATAGAACTTGTCTATAACCATTACAAGTCGTCAGCCTCCCAGATTCCGGTGAGGGAAACCTATCTTCCTTTCAGCAGCACTTCCGGTGAAAGTGCAGAGCCTTCCGGTGCGGAAGAGACAGGATATCTCAATGACTATATAATCGAGCCTGATCCTGCCTCAGTCCTCAGCGTGCTTCTGCCGAAAGTGCTTGTTCTGAAGATATATACCATGCTTCTGGATGCCAATGCCGCCGAGCATGCCGCGCGTACCGTAGCCATGCAGGAGGCCACCGACAACGGCCATCAGCTTCTTCAGGACCTGACGCTGCAGTACAACAAACAGCGTCAGCAGTCCATCACCGATGAACTGCTTGACATAGTGAGCGGCTCGCTCGCCTGATCAGTTTCATTTGGCCCACGCCAGTACGAATACCGGTTCGAGGTCGGCTGCAATAACACCATATAAAGTCGAAATTGAAATGATGACTGACACGAGACTTCGGGCTGTCGCAAGCGGAGTGGCTGCGGCGGCCGTACTTATTGCCTGTTCCTCAGAGGCAGGCATTGAAGGGAACTGGGTGGAGCCTGTCCCGGGCATGGAAAACATGACTCAGGGATTTTCGCTCAAGGCTGACGGGAAGGCTTCTTCCATCAATATGACTACATTGCAATATGATGCATGGAAGCAGGAGGGGGGGCCGTCTCATACTTTCAGGCAAGAGCATAGGCAATGGAATCACGATTCCGGTGTCCGATACCTTTGTCGTTGAAAAACTGACCCCAGACAGTCTGATTTTAAAGAAACAGCTGCTGACATTGAAATATTCCAGGACAGAGACTGCCGGGGAAACCGTGCCGATGGCAAAGCTGGTTCCTGCCAAGAAGTTGAGCTTCGTGACAGAAGGCACTTTGGTCTTTGCGCATGAGACCCGTTCGTTCACTCCGTCCGGGAGTCCTGTTTCCTATTGGGTGGTGGACAAGACCGGAAAACTGGCGGAGGATTATGACAGGCTGACAGGAGGCGTCAAGAACGGGACTCCGGTGTATGCCGAGCTGGAGGTCGTGGATATGGGCAAGTCGGATGAGGGCTTTGCCAAGTCTTACGAGAGCGTGTACCAGGTGGTCAAAATAAACGGGCTGTCCCTGTCAAAGGGAGACGGGGCCGCTGTTTCTGAAGGCAGCGTATGGAGCAAGCTCCTGAATGATTTCGTCAGCCTGTCCGGCGCTGTCCGGACTGATGCAGTGGACGGCAGCGGCAGTTCCATCCATGTCATATTCAGCCCGGACTCCCTGAAAGCCGAACTTTTCATCTCCGGGCAAAAGGAGTCCGCCGTACTTGACCGGCGCACCCTCTCTTCAGGCGCACATGTCTGGAATGTGGAAGATGATGACACATGGAACCTCCGCCGTACTGACGGCCTCTGGACCGTCAGCAAGCGCGGCAAGGTTCTCTTCAGCCAGCATCAGGACAG